>JAADEM010000088.1 GCA_013153405.1 Chlorobiota bacterium | reverse complement strand
TTTATGAATACACACATTCTGTTGATTGATCAATCGATTTAATCAATAAAAAAAATTTAAACAACTATTCAAATTGATTACACGTTTCACTCACGGCTTATTTCGTTGTTTTTCTGACACTTACAACTACTTAAAATTCAACACAAGCAGAAGCCATATTGCATTTTAACACCCAGGAAGCATAATTTGCATCATTTTGACACATAAATATGCGATATGGCTACACTTTGTTTAAAGACTGTGAATAACCAATTTTTTAATAATATCTTTCCATAATCAGTATAAAAATTTCCTGAATTAATGGCAATTATCCTACAGTACCACTTAATCAGATAAAATTTATATTTTTACCGTATGAACTGGACAGGACTTTTACTAGGTGCCGTAGCATTTCTTATAATCGGATTGTGTCATCCCATAGTGGCCAAACTTGAATATTACAAAGGAAAACAAAGCTGGTGGATGTTATTTCTACCGGGATTAATATTTCTTTTTATCTCTTTGTTTTCTTCCCGTATCATATCAATTATCACCGGCATCATTGCTTTTTCTCTGTTCTGGAGTGTGATTGAGATTTTCAAACAGCATGACCGGGTTCTTAAAGGTCAGGCCAGAAAAAACCCAAACAGAACATACAATTGAACATGACAGACATTCTTCAGGATATAGAAACTTCAGGTATAATAGCAGGAGCGGCTGTTTTCATCATAATTGTAATTGCCAGAAGGCTTTGCATATGGGGAGAATATCATTTTACTAAAAAATTTTGGATTTTCTTTCTTATAGTTGGTGTAATTTCGGTTTCTGCTTCTATATTTGTATCCGACTTACTGTTATCGGCTATACTGTCGGCAAACGGATTCATTTTTTTGTGGGGAATACATGAAACCATCGAACAGGAAGAAAGAGTAAAGAAAGGTTGGTTTAAAAAAAAGAAAAATAAACAGATTAAGTGATACAGATCAACAAATACAACTTAAAAAAGAATTTAAACAACATATTGTTGTTTTTCTTTTTCATGTTTGCAGTAAGCGATCTGGTTGAACTGCATCTGCGCATATTTTTCAGTTACGAAGTAAGTATCAACACAAGCTTCTCGGGCAAAACCGCCAACACTCACGTAAAAGTAAAAGAGGGGAAAAACAAGGTAAAACCATCGAATCACGGTGGCAATCCAAATTTTGCACTTAACTCATCAGGGACAAAAATGCTGCATTATTTTGTATTCAGCACATACGCCCTGCCCTCTATAATCATCATTAAAGATTCTTTGCCCGGAAATATTCTTATCCCAAGGGCTCCTCCGGTAGCTTAATTACAAAATCGAATAATTCCGGAATATGTCATTGGCAAATTGTGTCCTGTTTTTTGTCTTACAATAAAATAACGACAGGACACTCCCGCCTCAACAACGTATAAATCAGACTGCTGTAATTATCTTCAGCCGCAAATCAGAATCACCGGAAACATTCACATCATTTCTTTAATCCTTTCTTTTTTATCCTGAAAAACAAAAAGAAAGATAATTAGTACAATAGTTTTAGTAAGATATTACCATATGTAATTGTCTTACCTGTAATTAAGTAAAACCTGGATCAACCATAAAATCATGAACAAAAAATTTTTATCAATAATAACTGTAATTACTATATTTTCATCATTCTCATCATCAATTAAATCTCAGATAAAAGATACCATTAAAATAAACGAGGTAATAATTAAAGCGACTAAAACAGATGAAACCCTGCAAGATGCACCGGCCTCAATATCATTCATGAACTCAACCGGAATACGTGAAACAGGTGTGGAAAACATAGAAGACCTGAATGCTATTATTCCAAACCTTTTCATACCCAATCACGGCTCCCGCCTGACCAGTCCGGTATATATCAGAGGAATAGGCTCCCGGATAAACAGCCAGGCTGTCGGATTGTATGTTGACAACATCCCATATTTCGAATCCGGCTCATTCAATTTTGAGCTTTTCGACATATCAAGCATTGAAGTACTTCGGGGACCTCAGGGTACACTTTACGGCAGAAACACAATGGGCGGACTGATAAACATCACAACCTCACCTGTTCTTGACCAAAAAGTAATGACACTGGGTGTTGATTACGGCAATTACAACCGCCTGAAAACCGTATTGCATTACAACACTCCGGTAACCGACAAGCTATCAATGTCAATTGACGGTGCCTACACCCGTTCCGACGGTTTTTTCACAAACACATACCTTAATAATTCGCCCGATTCTTATAATCTGTATTCTGGAAGGTTAAAAATAAAATATGATGTATCGGAAAAACTGAAGATTAATTTTGTCGCCAGCTACGAAAAGAACGACGAAAATGGCTATCCATATGCTATTTACGATACAACAACGCAAACACGCAGCGACATAAATTACAATGAAAAGAGCTTTTACAACCGTGATTTGTTTTCAACCGGAGCAAACATTAAATACGATGCCAGCAGTTTCATATTAACATCGAGTACAAGTTATCAGTATCTGAAGGACGAACAGGCCATTGATCAGGATTTTACACCCAAAGATCTGTTTTTTGTCGATCAAAACAGAAAACACCATACCATTGTACAGGAATTTACCATAAAGTCGAAAAATGAATCACGCATAAACTGGATTGGAGGAGTGTTCGGATTCCTGCAGAATAAAGATAAAGATGTGGATGTGTTTTACGGAGACGATGCCGTGGAAATGTATCACCTGCCGGGTCCGATAACAAAATATAAAACATACAGCCAGCCAACAACAGGTGCTGCAGCTTACGGACAGGTAAGTATTCCGTTTCACCGTTTCAATTTCACTGCAGGCATACGCCTCGATTACGAAAGAGATGACATGGAATACAACTACGATATGGAACTTAACGGTAATTATTCAAACGTACAGTATGTCGATACTTTCAACACATATACCCAGATTTTGCCCAAAGCTGTTATTTCGTATATGTTCAACAGCGACATAAACACTTACGTCAGTGTGTCAAAAGGATACAAAGCCGGAGGCTTTAACTCTACCTTTGAACGTGACGAAGACATCAGCTTTGACCCGGAAAGCAGTATAAACTACGAATGGGGATTAAAATCCGAACTGTTTAACCGTAGATTGTCGGTCAACCTTGCCATGTTTTATATCGACTGGAAAGACCAGCAGGTATACCAGCCCGTTCCGAGCGGACACGGTGCAATGCTTAAAAATGCGGGACGCACTACAAGTAAAGGTTTTGAACTGGAAACAACCTACACTCCGATAAGCAATTTCAGGGCCTGGATGAATTTCGGATACAACGATGTAACTTACGATGACTATCAGAATAGTGAAACAATTGACTATTCGGGTAATAAGCTGCCTTACATTCCTGTTTTTACAGTAAGTACCGGAGCTTCGTACATGAAAAAACTCAATGGTAATTTTTGTAAATCACTTACTTTTGCCGCCGATTACCGTTACATCGGCAAGTTTTACTGGAATGATGCAAACAGCGCATATCAATCTGGTTACGGACTGTTAGGAGCCAACATCAGCATAAATACACACAAGAACTTCAGATTCGGCATTTACGGTAAGAACCTGCTTGACACCGATTACAACTCATTCTATTTCGAGGCACTCGGAAACTCATATGTACAACAGGGCGACCCGTTACAGGTTTCCGGTTTTGTAAAAATTTATTTCTAATAATTGCAGCATGCAGAAAGAAAGAACATACGGATTCCTTACACTATTCAGTCTTTACATTGCCCAGAGCATACCAATGACATTTTTCTCAACGGTAATGCCGGTTATCATGCGGCAGCATCATTTTTCACTCACTGCCATAGGTCTGCTGCAACTTATCAAACTTCCGTGGATACTGAAATTCATCTGGGCTCCGCTTATCGACGGTAATAGCCGTAACACAAACGATTTGAAAAAATGGATCTTTTCATCAGAGCTGTTTTACGCGGTATTTATTGTAGCCATAGGCTTCTTTGACCTGGCCGTTGATTTTAATCTGATAGTGATACTGCTTGTTCTTGCTTTCACGGCATCGGCAACACAGGATATTGCTACTGATGCATTTGCCATTCTTATACTGAAAAAGGATGACCGTAGCATTGGAAACTCAATGCAGTCGGGTGGCAGTTTTCTGGGAACAGTAATCGGAAGCGGTATACTTCTGGTTGTTTATTCTCTTTACGGCTGGAAACATCTTATGTTTGGACTGGCCGGCTTTGTGCTTCTTGCTCTTGTTCCTCTGGTTTTTTACAAGAAAAACAACATAAAAGACCAATCCGTTGTGAAAAAAATAAGCATGAAAGATATATATCTGTTTTTTGCACAAAAAGGCATATTGAGACATGTCATCATGCTTTTCTTTTTCTATTCTGGAATAGTAGGTATACTAACCATGCTTAAACCCTGGATGGTTGATCTGGGATACGGCATGGCCGAAATAGGAGTTTACTCAGGAATCTACGGAGCATCTGCCGGCTTTTTATCTGCACTGGTTGCCGGTTACATAATTAAAAAACTGGGCTTGATGAAATCGGTCAGAATTTTTCTGTTCGTTGCAATGATTACAACAGGATATTTTACTGCTGTTACATTTTTACCGGCAACCAACTACACTGTAATACCCGCATTAATGCTGATATGGAGTGTTTATGGGGCAATATCTGTTTCAGTTTACACAATAGCAATGAATTCCATACGCAAAGGGCGTGAAGGTACCGACTTTACAATTCAGATTGTTTTAACCCACCTCGGCAGCCTTATTTTTGCAATATTAAGCGGTAAGCTCGCACATAACCTTGGCTATCGCGGACTTTTCATTCTCGAAAGTGTTATCGTAACTCTTTTGTTTTTTGTTTTTCCTTTACTATATTCATTTAAAACCAGCGAAGATGCTCATAGATAAAACCCTGTTAGATAAATACAATGTACCCGTTCCGCGATACACCAGTTATCCGCCGGCCAATTATTTCACTACCGATTTTGACTACAACACGGCAATAAAGGTACTTGAAGAATCGAACAATGAAAAACCTGACAATATATCATTTTACCTGCACATACCTTTCTGCTCTCAGCTCTGTTACTACTGTGGTTGCAATACCCACATTACCCGAGACAAAGAAGTTATAAATGATTATATCAGTACACTTAAGAAAGAAATACTGATGTATAAAAACTTTCTTTCGCCAGGTAGAAAAATATCACAAATACACTGGGGAGGCGGTACTCCTGATTACCTGGATGCAGAGCATGTTAAAGAGATAATGGAATTGTTTGACAGGAATTTCAGCTTCATCAGCAATGCGGAAATAGCTATGGAATGCCATCCTGCACACCTTTCATACAACTATATGGATACATTACTTTCGCTCGGGTTTAACCGCATCAGTATAGGGGTTCAGGATTTCGACACACAAATTCTGAAAACCGTTAACCGCGAACTGCCTGCAATACCCGTAAACGACATAGTAAAGTACCTGCAGGAAAAAGGCGTTTCGGTAAATCTTGATTTTGTATACGGGCTCCCGCTTCAGACAGAAAAACAGTTTGCCAGAACCATTGATCGTGCAATACAAACAAGCCCTGACCGAATTGCTCTTTTCTCGTATGCCCACGTGCCTTCGGTTAAACCGCACCAGAAAATACTTGAACAATACGGAATTCCGGAAGCAGCAGAAAAAACAGCCATGTTTGAAACGGCATACAAAAAATTTACCGATGCAGGATATGTATCCATCGGCCTTGACCATTTTGCCAGGCCCGACGACGAGTTATCTGTTGCCCTGGACAATAAAATGCTGAGCCGCAACTTTCAGGGCTACTGCACCACCCGTACCACAGGCCAGGTTTATGCTGTAGGTGTAAGCGGAATAAGTCAGCTGAACAATGCTTTTTTCCAGAACACAAAAGACCTGAAAACATATTCGGAAAAAATAAAGCACAATATATTCCCTTTCGAGAAAGTTTACTTTCTGAATAACGAGGAAAAACTTATAGGTCACATCATAAAAGAGATTATGAGTAACAGGTACCTGTCGTACCGTAAAACCTGTGAAATATTCAACCTCAGTAAAGATGACATTTTCAGAATAACCCGGGCCGATACCAAAAAACTTGCTGAGTTTGAACAGGAAGGTTTAATAAGCATAAACGAAGACGGGTTTACAGTTACACGTAAAGGAGCCTTTTTCCTGCGTAACATTGCTTCACTATTCGACCCGTTGATGAAACAACAGGAAAAACATTTCTCAAAAGCATTGTAATAAATTAAAATCTGAAACTATGCGTGTTGCAATCATTGGGGCCGGATTAACAGGACTGACCGTAGCTTACTACCTGAAGAAAGCAGGAGTAAAATTTGACGTTTTTGAAAACACTGAACATACGGGAGGAGTTATCAGGACAAAAAGCAAAAACGGATTTGTGTACGAAACAGGGCCTAACACAGGTACCGTCTCCAATGTTGAAACTGTAAAGTTATTCGAAGAATTATCCGGTAGTTTCGAACCCGAACTTGCCGACGAAAGAGCTGCCAAACGTCTTATTCTTAAAAACAACAAGTGGGTTGCTTTACCGTCAGGTTTAACATCCGGCATTACAACAAACCTTTTTACTCTAAAAGACAAGTTACGATTGCTCGGTGAACCATTCCGGAAACCCGGCACCAATCCTGATGAGACCATAGCTGCTCTGGTACGCCGCCGTATGGGAACATCATTCCTTGATTATGCTGTCAATCCGTTTATATCAGGTATTTATGCAGGAGATCCGGAAAAACTGATAACAAAATTTGCACTGCCAAAGCTTTACCGTTTGGAACAGGATTATGGCAGTTTTATAGGAGGTGCTATAAAAAAAAGTAAAGAACCAAAAACAGAAACGGAAAAGAAGGTTTCAAAAAAGATATTTTCAGCAGAAGGAGGTCTTTCGGAACTAACCAATGCTCTGGCAGAAAATACCGGATACGACAATATTCATACAGGTAAAAATGTAATAATAACCAGACAGGACAATCATTACAAAATAGAAAACAGTAGTTATACACATGTAGTAACTACTGTAAATGGAGGAGCTCTAAACGGTTTGCTACCATTCATCGGCACCAAAGAGCTAAAACCCGTTACGACAATGCGGTATGCAAAAGTGGTAGAAGTATCACTGGGATTCAATAAATGGAACGGAATGGACCTGAACGCTTTTGGAGGACTTATTCCCGCCATGGAAAATAAAAATATTCTCGGCATCCTTTTCATGTCTACTCTGTTTAAAGGCAGAGCACCGGAAGGCGGAGCTCTGCTTACCGTTTTTGCCGGCGGAATAAAAAAGCCTGAGCTTGCCACACTTCCTGAAACAGAGCTAATAAAACTCATCAAACCTGAGCTGACACATCTTTTGCAACTTAATAATTTCAATCCCGACCTGATGGAAATCTCATATCATAACAATGCTATTGCCCAATACGAAGCCGGAAGTCAAAAAAGAACTGAAACAATAAAGGCTATTGAAAACAAATACAACAATCTTTTCCTTGCTGGCAGTATACGTGACGGGGTTGGGATGGCCGACAGAATAAAACAAGCAACCCGCCTTGCTGAGACAATTATTTCAATGAGATAGTTTTCAACAGGTAAAGTAATTTCTTATTGCATTTGCAAAACCGGCAAAAGAACTGAAATCACTACCTGTTACCACCGGCAACAATCCGTTACGTTCAGCTGTTGAGGCTGTGTATGGACCAAAACAGGCAACCCGCATTGTTTCAAAAACATCGTCATTTTTAAGAATATATTTCAGGGCCTCAATCTCCCCGCCACTAGTAAAAGCTACAAGATCGTAACTTCCTGTCATGATATCAGAAAGAAGATTTTTACTGAACCCGTCATTGGGCATAGTTACATATGCCCTGATAACATTGAGACTGGCAATGGTTTTAAGCTCTTTTATAAAACCGGGAATAATATCTGGTTCAGGAATTATTTTTACTTCAGGAACCAAAACTGTTATCTTTTTTACTCTTTTGATTTTTCTTAATGCATCAACAATTCCCCCAGTACTCGGCTCTTTGGTTTTAAGAGATGTTTGCAATCCTGACAATTCAAGATAGGCAGAATCGCTACCAATAGTTGCATACTGCATGTCTTTCAGTTGTTGCAAAGAAAAGCCTTTGCGCCAGGCAGCTTTAACAAAAGCATCAATGGCATTACGGCTGGGAAGAATAACAAAATCGTTTGAAAAAAAATCCTTGAACAACGACTCATAAACAGAATCATCTTCAACAAGTTTGGTAATAATAACCGGAGAGGTGAGAATATTTGTGAATCCAGCCTCGGCAAATGTATCAAACAGATGCCGGGAATATACAGCAGGAGCTGTAAAAATAATTTTTTTGTCAATCATCATGAATCAACCTATTCGCATTGCACTACCTTTCAGAATAAATTTCACCGGCACAACAGATGTTTTTTTGTCGGCACCGGGATTTTCTATCTGATACATAAGCAAATCGGCTGCTTTTTGTCCCATTTCGTATGCCGGAAGTTTAAGAAGCGACATATTACCAGCAAGACGTTTTGTTCCGGTAAATGTATCAATGGTTATCAGCATAACATCTCCTGGTATTGATATTCCTAAACGCCTGGCTTCATTCTCAACCTCAACTGCTATAACCACATTTTTAACAAACAACACATCCGGCATCCCGTTTCTGACAAGTGCTTCCAGCACATAACCCACCTTTTCAACCTCATCGTTAAGATAAAAAATATCAGGAGTCTGATCTATTTCCAGGCTTTCGCAAACAGAATAGAATGATGAGACCAGTTGAGAATCTTCCGGTTTCTCTTTATTTTCGAGCAGCAGAGCTATTTTACCGGCATTTATGGATTTTAGATACTTCATACTATCAAAAATCCCCTGGAATAAATCGGGCAAAACGGCGCTTACACCTGCGGTGCTATCATCAGGTTCAAAAACCGTAACAACCGGGAAAAGATCTTTTTTTAAAGTGTTATAATATTCCGCAGTGATATTTTTATTACACAACACATGAACTATACCTGAGATATTATACTTCTTGTATTCTTTGAAAAAAGACTTTATCATCTCTTCTCCCTGGAGAGAGTCCATTACGAAAACATAATATCCCAGTTTGCTGAAAAAATCACGAACTCCGGCAATTACTTCACGGTTAAATGAAAAATCAAGTTTCGGAACCACGAGCAGAATTACTTCTGTCTGTTCTACCTCAGGGCGCACTACCTGATTATTAAAGTATCCGAGTCTCCTGGCAACCTTCCAAACCTTGTCTTTTGTTTCTTTACTAATTCTCGGATGATCATTCAGTGCTCTTGAAACAGTGGAAGCAGAAATATTAAGCATTTGTGCAATATCCTGAACGCCGACTTTTTCTTTCTTTTCCGTCATTTATCCCTGTTCCTTTTTTAGGCATTAAACGACTCTTCGTTCAGCCATTGCTTCAACCTACCCTCAAACTGCTTTTTAAGATCTCTGATATCTCCGTAAGATTCATCATCTATTCTCAATTCACCCTTGGTAACATGTCCCAGTATAGAGAACGGGAATCCTGCATCGACCATGAAATCTACAAAATCATCCTGTTTTTCGGGAGAAACGGAGACCACCACTCTGCCCTGAGCCTCGCCAAACAGGAATGCCTCTTTTCTTATTTCGGCATCAGACGTGATATCAAAACCAAACTCCAAAGGAACGGCTGATTCCAGAAGTGTAAAGAATAATCCACCATTAGACACATCATGTGCAGAACGCACAAGTCCGTTATTAATCAACCCTTTAACAACCATCTGAAGTTCTTTCTCCTCCTCTTCGTCATAATATGGTGGTGCCGATTCGTAAATATTCAGAATATTAACCGCATACTCGGAACTGTTCACATCGTTACGCGATTTTCCAACCAGGAATATCATATCACCTTTATGCCTGAATGACACTGTTGTATAGTGCATTTTATTTTCAACAACCCCTACCATTCCTATTACCGGTGAAGGAATAACTGCTTTCACCTGACCTTCGACAGAATGCTGGTTATAAAAACTAACATTTCCGCTTATGACAGGAACATTATAGTATTTACATGCATGAGCAAGACCTTTAATTGTCTCAACAAACTCGCCATAAACCTCTTTATTATACGGATTACCAAAATTAAGGCAATCGGATACTGCAGCAGGATTTCCACCGGCACAAACAATATTACGCATTGCTTCAGCTACAGCAATCTGCGTACCTTTGTTTGCATCTGCCTTCATATAGTTAGGGTTACAATCCATTGTTACTGCCAGTGATTTACCGGTACCATCCAATTCTATAAAACCGGCATCTGACGGATATTTTTGATTTGACCCCTCTTTCCTGAGTGTTTTGTCAAACATGTCGCACAACCACTTTTTGGATGCAACATTCATACTTTTCATCATTTTCTTTACCACATCCGGATAATGGTCCGGCTCAGGATAAGAATCAATATCAATATCCGTTATTTTTTTATCGGGTTTTTCATACTCCCTTTCATAAACAGGAGATTTTTCTCCAAGGCCGACATAATCAACAGGTATTTCTGCAACTACATTATCTCCTTCATAACATCTTATTATATTTTCATCCGTAACCTCACCTATAACCGCAAACGGAAGTCCGTCCACCTTGACAATCTTTTCAATTACAGGTTCATCATCAGGATTAAAGCATACCAATATGCGCCCCCACGTTTCAGAAAGAAGTTTTTCACGGGCATTCGAAGCATCTTCTCTCGAGTTTATTTTATCGGTATATATATTCATTCCCGATTTTCCTCTCTGCGTCATTTCCACTGCGGCACCTATCAGCCCCTGATCTCCTATTGTTTGTATTCCCACAACACATTGCGTATCCACGAATTTCTGAATAGCTGACAGCAGCTTTGTTTCAATACTCACATCCATCATCTGATCAAGCATTAGCTGCTTGGTCTCTATATTATTTATCACATCAGCAGTGAAAGCATCAGTATCAATACCATCATTTCCGGTAACCGCACCAATTACAGCAATCTTATTTCCTTTACCCCGGGCTACTCCTCTTACCAGTTTATCCTTTTTTACAACTCCTACAGCCATATTGTTCACAACCGGACTTGAGTTAAAACCTTTATCAAAAAAGGTTTCACCACCAATTACCGGAACCCGGAATCCTTTCTCAAACTCAGAAAGTCCTACCGACACCTCTTCAAACAACCACTTGGCAGTATCTCTCTTCCCTTCACCAAAACGCAGCGAATCAAGGAATGCAACCGGTTTAGCACCCATCGCCATTATATCTCTGGTGACAACCCTTAATCCTGTACTTGCTCCCAGACGAGGCTGAATAGCACACGGATGATTATGAGACTCCACTTTGAATACACAGGCAATATCGTCTCCGATATCAATAGCTCCTGAACTCTCCTCTCCTGCTTCAATCAAAACATTATCACCCTTTCTAGGTAATTCCTTCAACCATTTTATAGAGTTTTTATAAGTTGCATGCTCAGACCATAACTTGGAGAATATTTCTAGCTCCAGATGTTCCGGCTCCCTTCCCAAAATCTCTTTAATTTTATCCATCTCTTCAGGTGTTAAAGAGATGAGGTTCATATTACTATTGTCATGTGATGCAACCATAATTAAGACTTTTATAAAAAGTAAACAGTATCCGGGATTTTTAATACATTTGTAATACAAAATCCCATCATTTATTTTAGTGATGAAAGTATAAAAAAATATTCAAATACCCAATTGCACAACCAAAATTGACAAAGATGAATAAACTCGCATTAATAACAGGAGCAACATCAGGAATAGGCAAAGCTACAGCACTAAAACTTGCTTCACTGAACTACAATCTGATAATTACAGGCAGAAGAAAAGATCGCCTCGAGGAATTATCCCAAAACCTGAAAAACCAACACAATATTGAAGTTAAAACATTAGTTTTTGACATCAGGAATAACAGTGAAACCGATAAAGCCATAGATTCGTTAAGCGACGAATGGAAAAATATTGATGTTCTGGTAAACAATGCAGGACTTGCAGCAGGGGCCGATCCTATTCAGGAAGGGCTGTGGAGTGACTGGGAACAGATGATTGACACTAACATTAAAGGATTGCTTTACATTTCAAAACTGATTATTCCTTTTATGATTGAACGCCATAAAGGGCACATTATAAATATTTCATCAATTGCCGGGAAAGAGGTATATGCTAATGGTAACGTATATTGTGCAACAAAACATGCCGTGGAAGCAATAACCAAAGGAATGCGAATCGATCTGCTGAAGCACAATATCAAGGTATCATCGGTATCGCCCGGAATGGTTGAAACAGAATTTTCGATTGTCAGATATCACGGAGATAAATCGAAAGCTGATGAAGTATACAAAGGCCTTACTCCGTTATTTGCCGAAGACATTGCTGATACGATTGAATTCATGGTTACACGTCCTCCTCATGTAAACATTAATGACATTCTGATAATGCCTACAGCACAAGCAAGTGCGGTTTACAATCACAGAGAGGAGTAACATTATATTTATCCTTTCAAGTAAAGCAAAACGAATATTAATCAGAAAGGAAGAACCACAGCAATAGACGTGCTGAGCTGTCTTGATTTTCACACATTAAACCTATATTGGCCGTTAGTTTAGCAATTTCATCGCTTGCTGACGGCCTCAGGCGGTTTAATGCCCTGAAAATTTTTCAGAAAGTTATCCCCATACATCAGCCAGTCCTCTATGCAGCAACTCATCATTTAATGTCATATCGGAATCTGCAAGAATAATATCTGCGATATATCTGCCGTACACT
Source organism: Chlorobiota bacterium (assembly GCA_013153405.1). Classification (GTDB taxonomy): domain Bacteria; phylum Bacteroidota; class Bacteroidia; order Bacteroidales; family Marinilabiliaceae; genus JAADEM01. The sequence continues at coordinate 55,184 of JAADEM010000088.1, read as the reverse complement.
CCGGGATGCCTTTCGGTTCTGACAACCATTTCATTCCCGTTTTCTTCAAGGCGTTTAATTACATACTCTTTTGCAACCAAACCTGTTTTATACTCTTCCGAGTCCTTTTTCCGTCTCCATATTTCGGGAGTATCAATACCTTTGAGACGTATGCGCTGTTCTGTGGTGATTTTAAACCCCATATCAATTATAAGATCAACAGTGTCACCATCCACTACCCGTTTAAGCTTTGCATTGTAAACGTACATTTCAGATTAAAATTAAAAATAAAAAGCAACATTAAGCTCGTATCCTTTTACGCATACGAAGTACAACCGGTTAAACTTTCCGGAACACAGGCTGAATATATTTATGAAAATACCTTGTAACGTATTTATCATGCAAACATGTACCAAAGCTCATCTTAAAGAATAATGTCTTGTTTTTGTTAATGATTATTTGATAAAAAACAAGCACCACTGTGAAAAATAAAATAAACATTAAAAACAGGTAAAACACGCAGTTAATCATGACCGAAAATCATACTACCCGATTACAAAAAAGACAAGTTACACAGAATAAGAACAAAATTCCAGAATTCACTTAAAAAACAGCATTTTACACTTAAATTCAATATTGTTTGAAACACTGATTTATTTTTTCATTTTTAATATTTACCAGCCTTAACAATAGTTTCAGTAATCAGTAAGACAATGCTAATAATGAAAAGGAAATCTGCAAAAACAAAAGATAACCAAAATTTTTCAATTAGATGGATCGTATACCTGTCCTGAAAACATTACAGTTCCGGTATCTTTCTCCCTTATCAAAAACATAAATGGTCTGTTTACTTTAAATTCAGGAGTTCCTTCATCAGGCCCCACACTTGTATACCCCACAGTAACACTTGTTACTGCTGCAGCTTCGGTTCCCTCTTCATTTACCTCGACAAAAGCATTATGCTTAACACTGCTTATTTCAAGATTTAAAGAAGTTCCGATACCTGAAAGGTCAGCCATGTCGCTGAAAGCTGTAACCATTCCCAGTTTAATCAACAAAGGCTTTAATTCAGATTTATATTCGAAACTGAATTTAGGAAGCCATACTTTTACATTAGTCTCCGTAGCATTTTTAATTTCATCATCCAGCTCCTGCACATTAAGTTCCTCCACAATATTTTTCAGTTCAACATCCGGATCTGGCAATATAATCACCATACTGAAATGTCCGTTTCCATAAGGCAGAATTAACCCTTTATAACCGGCCTTTCCAAAATATTCAAGTGTATTTTCCTGAACCATCATTTTCACATCGTTACTACTGCCATCAACAAAATAAAATGGTTCATCAACTGTATTATTCTTATCAAATTGATAAGTCCACTTACCTTTAAAATATATTGCATTAATAAGAAACATGATATCATCAGGGGATATTTCATCAACTATTGACGGAATACAACCTTTAGTTTTATCATTTACCCAGTCATTTATAACATCTTTACTTCTGGGATCGGTAAAATCGAGAGCTTCTACCGGTGCATCATAATATTCCCTGTTTACGTCGACAAAATCCTGTTTTACACTATATGTATTTCTATACCATACAGAGTTTGCTATATTTATATCAACACGGTTATCGCACCCCAAAAGAGCTTCACGTATTGTTTTATTAAAGCTATTAAGTTCCTGTTCATTATCTACCGAGAATCCAAGCATCCTGGTCATCTCGTCTCTGGTCACTCCTCCTGCTCCGTTCCATACCATTCCCAGTGCCTGAGACACACTCATCGGAGAAATTATCACATTTTTTTCATTCTCCTCAGCAACCACAACTCTTAATAAATCAAATCCAAAATCGTTTGTTGTATTAACCAGCTCCTGCGATTTAAGATCAAGCACTATAGGAGAATACTCCTGAGGATCATCTGCTGTTTCCGAACAAGCATACAGGGATAACAAAAAAAGCACAGAAATGGAAAATAATGGATATCTCATTTTTTCATATTTTGGTATCGGTAAATAATTACTCAATAATAGGTTTCTGAATGCGTTTATATTGTACCTTATCATCAGGGAAACCAAATCCCTGATTATTCAGAAAATCTATCATCAAATCATCACCGTTCAATTCAAAGTGATGCCTTGTATCTGCAACAAGAACCATAAGCAAACCATTATAGCTGATAACAATAGAATCACCTTCGACAGAAAAGTTGTAATGATCGAAGTGCATAGTATTTGTTGAATGATAAAAGTTGTTGTCATCCATAATATAGAGAGTATCGGCATAATTAACAGAGACCCATTCTCCTGTTAAACATTCTTGTTCAGCATTTCCTTTATTACAACCTGAGATTAAAATCAACAATATGGAAAATAATAAAAATAACGGTTTAAGCATTTTCAAGTTGTTTGTTTCCTTTTAGATGAAAAAAACTCATTGTAGTTGCGTATAAACAAAAACAGGGACCGGATTTAACATCCGCTCCCTGACAACCATTAAAACTAATTGAATAAATGAAACACTAAAAACTATAACGGATAAACATTTCAATTTCAATGTTCACATTTCCGTTCAATCCGTCTTTAAAATAAGAATCTCCTTCAAGAGAGAATTTTATATTTTCATTGTTACTCCCGTTGATTATATCATTAATCTGCGCTTCAAGTTCCTGATATCCTTCGGATGTAAGAACTGAAATGAGTGGAACAACGGTTTTGTTTTCTTCAAGGTTTAATATTATATTTTTTACAAGTTCTATATTTTCACTATTTCTTCCTGCCAATGACAGGTTTACTGTTGCAATATTAGAGTAATTACCTTCCAGAGTATTTATCTCAAGCCATACATCATCGATATGAACATCGTCAGTTGCATTAATCTTTCCGGCTATAATTTGTATATTTTCAGCAGGAATCGACTCTTCAATACTGAATTCAGGTTCAATAACTATAAACTCAACACTCTCTTTAAATGTCGGAACAATCGTTGTTTCCTGCTGCTCACAGGCAACAAATAAAACAGAGGTTAAAATAATAAAAATAAGACTTCTCATAACTGCAGCTCTTTATCCGTATAAAAATCCAAACAGGTTGTTTCTTTTATTCTTTACATTTACAGTTACGCTCATATACATATAGTGTTTTATGTTGTTGACAAACGGAATAAAAAACATGAGCAATGTACGTTTAAGGCACATGAATAAAAAAAGCCATCTGTAACAACAATGTTACAGATGGCCATGGAACTAAAAACATATTTATGCTAACTATTCTGGTATAGCGATATAAATGCTATTAAAATCAATAATCCCCAATTGGTCGTCAGAAAGCGATGAAATCGCTGAACTCCCCCCCCATGCAGGATGACACAGATTTAGAAATTCAGAAGATTTCCCAGGCAGGCTTCGTCGTTCCTCCTACCAATTACATTAAGGTTTTACTTTGAGAACATCCTCATTAATATCTTAACCTGTTGTGGGTTATCAGAATTATTTTACAACTCCAATGACTACTTCAGGTTTAATAGAACAGCCCCGTCAAATATGAGTACAAATTACTAAATTAACATAAGACTTCACTGCACTTATTGACAAACACAAACTATAATGTGAGCAACAGAAGTAATTTTGACAGAAACGAAAAAAGCTGTCTGTCCCCATGACAAGCAGCTTTTCTATTTAAATATTGTATAATCTTAATTAATCAAGAAATCCCTGATTTTTCAGCACATCAAGAAGCACTTTGCTAAAATGCTCATTATCGGCCTTTTTGTAACGAATATCAGTAAATACCTGCGCAAGCGTTTCTTTACCATTCTCTTTCACAAACTCTTTATTCTCTTCTCTGTTTTCTTTCCCGGCATAAATCCGGTCAATATCCTCAGTTGAATAATCCTTATAGCTTTCATTATGCACCACGGCCTCCAGCGGAAGCCTGTCTGTCTGTTCCGGGTTTTCATCAGGATATCCTAATGTCACGGTTGTTACCGGAACAACTCCTGCGGGAAGTTTAAGTTGTTCTATAATTTTATCAGCCATATATGTTGTTGTTCCCAGATAACATATCCCCAGGCCTTTGGATTCCGCAGCAACACAAACATTCTGAGCTACGAGTAATGCATCAATAGCTGCCGTCATAAACGACAAAAAATTGTCATAACCAGGTTCGGCATTTCTCTGCCGGCACCATTTATTAAACCGGTTAAAGTCGGCACAAAAAGTCAGAACCACCGGAGCTCCGGTTATCATAGGCTGATTGAAATGAAACGGTGCCAGCTCCTTCTTCTTTTTTTCGTCACGGGTAACAATTATACTGTACACCTGCATATTGCCCGTTGTTGAAGCACGAATACCTGCTTCGAGTATATCGTTCAACAATGCATTATCTATATCTTTATCACTGTACTTACGTATAGTACGGTGCTTTTTTAAAACATCAATCATTTTTTATTATCTGTTTACAGATCCGTATTTACAATATGATTCTTTTTTCGTAACAAATTAACTATACCAATCCAAGCTCTTTTAGTTCCGCAATCAGCTTATCCCGATTAACATCTTCCATAGGACACATTGGAGAACGAAAAGCCTCTTTAATCATTCCCATTAAGGCAAGTGCTGTTTTAACCGGTATCGGATTCGACTCAATAAAAAGTATATTCATCAGTTTTCGGTATTTATAAAACAGTTCCCGTGTCTTTTCCGCATCTCCCCCGAGTGAAGCATGCATCATTTGTCTGAATCCTTCAGGAACAACATTTGCTATAACCGAGATACAACCGTCAGCACCAAGGAAATTCATTGCAGAAGACAAAAAGTCATCCCCACTAAACACTTTAAATCCATCACGACGCCGGGCTATTAACTCAGCTGCAACCGAAAGACTTCCGGATGCTTCTTTTATTCCTATTATGTTATCAAAATCATTTCCTAGCTGCAATGCTATATCCACAGGAATAGACGAACCGGTACGTGAAGGTACATTATATAAAATAATAGGAATATCAACAGCTTTTGCAATATTTGAGAAGTGCAGGTACATTCCTTTTGCAGTCGGCTTATTGTAATAAGGCCCTACAACAAGAGCTGCATCCACTCCTATCTCTTTTGCTTTTTTTGTATATTCTATTGCATCCCGGGTATTATTGCTTCCTGTACCTGCAATTACCGGAATACGGCCGTTTATTCTCTCCACAGCTCTGCCTATCACCATTACATCCTCCTCTTTGGTCATTGTAGCAGCCTCTCCTGTTGTACCACATACCACAATACCATCGGTTCCTTTATCAAGATGGAAATCTATGAGCATATCAAACGATTCAAAATCAATGGAACCATCTTCATTAAACGGCGTTACTATGGCAACAATTGCTCCTTTCAGATTTTTTATATCCATACCTGTTATACTTTTATTATTTGTTACAAATGTATCAATAGCCCGTCATTAAAAAAAGCATTTCAAATAAAAAACATTCCTATAACATGGCGTTAATTTTTTAACATTATTATCTTTGTAAAAAATATTTATTTCTATGATAACAGTAAGCCAGGCAGTAGAGAAAGTTATTAAGGTTAAACCTTTCGTTGTTGAAGCATTATGTGAAGGTATTTTAAACAACTCGTCGCTAGCGCGGCAGATAAAACCAATGGTTGAAAAACTTACAGGGAAAGAGGTGAAAATGGGAGCTATAGTTATGGCTCTTAACAGGCTGGTACCTCAACTTGACTATTCTCTAAGCCAGAATCTCGAAAAGTTACTTGAATCACTCGGAGACATTATTGTACGTTCAAACCTGACCGATTACACTTTCAAAAACAGTAAAACTATTTTTTACAGTCACACCAATGTAATGAAAGAAATAAGTAACCAGCAGGACGTTTTTTATACTCTGGTTCGCGGTGTGTTTGAATCGAATCTGGTAGTAAGTTCCACTTATGAAAGCTTAGTTGAAAAGCACTTTAAAGATGAAGAGTGCATTTACAAGCAGGACAGCTTATCTGCTATTACTCTTAAACTGCCAGCAAGCAACGTTACCGTTACTGGGTTTTATTACCATATTATGAAAGCTATTGCATGGGAAGGCATTAACATAAAAGAGGTAATTTCGACCACTAATGAATTTACCGTGATAGTAAATGATGAGGATGTAGACCGGGCTTTTTCCATTCTGAAAAATCTGCGTACTGCTCCTGATACCAAATAATACATTTTACATCCGGCAAACTGACAAAATCATTATTTAACCAAAATTAATCAATAAGATTTAAAATAAACTCCGATTAATAAATCAATAAAGTGTTTAATCTTTTTTTGTTTCACAAAAAAAGGAAATTTCAGATCAGCCTGTACCGAGGCATATCTGATTATTTCGGCCAGGCACAGGCAATCAACAGGTTTGGTTTACTCTGTGCTTCCTAATAATTAATGCGAAAAGTATCAATCACTGACAATGAATGAGGTAATATTGTAGAATCCGGCTTTTAAACGAAGTAACAATTACAGTTATCCGAAAGCATTCCGTGAGGTTGTTATTCCATAACACGTTTTTGAATAAATTCCATAATTTCATTTTCAGATGCCGGATGAAACCAGTTCATTTCTTTATCTCTTCGAAACCATGAAAGTTGCTTTTTGGCATACCTGCGTGAATTTCTCTTTATCAGTTCAACCGCTTTTTCCAGTGTTATTTTACCATCAAAATATTCAAAAAGTTCCTTATAACCTACTGTATTAAGAGAGTTCAGTTGCCTGTACTCATAAAACCTGCGGGCTTCTTCCTCCAACCCCTCATCCAGCATCATGTCCACCCGTTTGTTTATTCGGTCATAAAGTTCAGAACGGTTCATATCCAGACCAATATGTATCTGTTCAAAATCCCTTTTTCTTATATTGTTCTTTCTCAAAGAACTGTATGGTTTACCTGCCATAAGGCATACTTCAACCGCATGAATTACACGCTTATGATTTTTCAAATCCACCTGGTTATAAAATACCGGATCAAGAAGTTTCAGTTCCCTCCTTATACTTTCAATGCCTTCACGCTGATATCTTTCAAACACCTCATTTCTGAGTTCAGGATCAATTGTAGGAATATCATCAATACCTTTACACACGGCATCAACATACATCATTGAACCTCCGGTCATAATAATAACATGATACTCTTTGAACTTTTCCTTCAGCAAAGCTATCACTTCCTGCTCAAACTCAAACGCACTGTAATAATCATGTATTGATTTGGTTCCGACCATAAAATGTGGTACCTCTGCCAGTTGTTCCGGAGTAGGAGCGGCAGTACCTATTTTAAGCTCGCGGTATATCTGACGGCTGTCGGCAGAAACGATAATCGTATCCAGTTCTTTGGCAATACGAATACTTAAATCTGTTTTACCGATACCGGTAGGGCCGGCAATTACAACAAGGTGTTTTTTTTTCTCTCGTTTTTCCATTCTTCAAACTGAACTGGCGATAAAATTAGCACAACAGAACAGAAAACGATCAAAAATCATCCGGAAAGTTGTCGGGATCAAGAGCATCAATATCATCAAATTCATCACCAAATTCATCCTCATATCCTCCCAGTCCCAAATCATCGTCGGTAAGATTATCATCAATAGCTATCTGAGGTGGTACTTTACCCTCTTTTTTCAGAAGTTCGGGAGATTTCAGAACACCTTCTCTTATTTCAAAAACTTCCATAAAAAATGCTCTTTCAGAGAAGAAATCAAAAACATACATAAGGCGTTGTTTCCTGTTTTTCAGATAATCACCCAAAGATGCCTCTTCCATTAAAACCACGGAATCGTCATCCTCATTCATCTTCACCAGGCTAATCTCTTTCTGCCTGTTCCAATCACTATCGGTTATAACGAAAGACGCCATATTAGACGGATCAAAGCCAAGCTCCTTTTGCAGGAAACTGTGCAAATCCATAAATGTGGCATCAGAATTAACCGCCACCTCCATCACAAAATCTTCAACATCGTGTGATAATAACCTGATATAAAGAACCATTATTTTCTATCTGTCTTAGAAGTATACAAAATGCAATATATTACTAATTCCTTATAACTAAAAATGAGATGAAAAGTTTCAAAACAATCATTTATTAACTTGCATTAACATTTTTAGTTTCTGTTTTTTTCCTATTTTTAGTTTCTGATAAAATTTCCCACTTCTCTCAACTCACACATTAAGCCATATGAAAAAGAAACAAAAAGACGGAGAGTATGTAAAATCAACCACCGTTTCAACCGTCAAAAATAAAAAAACATCTGATACCGGCAGGCGCGATTTCCTGAAAAAAACAATTCTTGGAGCAGCTGCTTTTACCATTGTTCCCCGTCACGTGTTGGGAGGTCCCGGATACACGGCTCCCAGCGATCAGATAACAAAGGCGATCATCGGAATGGGTGGAATCGGTTACGGTCACCACCTTAACCGGCCCGGTCGACTTGTGGCTATTTGCGACGTAGACCAGAACCATCTTGACAGAGCAATAAAAAAAGTAGGCAAAGGAGTAAATGCTTATCACGACTTCCGTGAGCTTCTTTTGCAAAAAGATATCGATATTGTTCACATAGCCACACCTCCTCACTGGCACGGGTTAATGTCGGTTATGGCTGCAGAAGCCGGAAAAGATATCTGGTGTGAGAAACCAATGACCAGAACCATTGGAGAAGGACGTAAAGTTGTTGAGGCAGTTCAGCGCCACGGCCGTATGTTCCGTCTGAATACCTGGTTCCGTTTCAGAGGACAATTCTACGGACTTGGAACTACCGTTAAACCACTGAAAAAAGTAATAGAAAGCGGAGTTCTGGGTTGGCCGTTGAAATTTACCATCAGCGGAATAACCGGCTACAACTGGAAATTTTACTGGAGAGGCGAATACAACCTTCCGCCTATGCCGGTGCCCAAAGAGCTCGACTACGATATGTGGCTCGGTCCTGCACCCTACAAGCCATACAACCCTGAACACGTTCACTCCAAGTTCCGCGGTTACTGGGATTACGACGGCGGCGGTCTTGCCGATATGGGCCAGCACTACATCGATCCGGTACAGTACCTGCTTGGCAAGGACGACACCAGTCCCATAAAGGTTGAAGTGGATGCCCCGCAACAACATCCCTATGCTGTAGGCACCTGGCGACGCATAACCTACACTTACGAAGACGGTTGTCAGATTGTACTTGACGGTGACAACAGTATTAAAGATGCTGCGTATATTGAAGGACCCAATGGTAAGATATACCGCGGATTCAGATCAACAATTCCGAATCTGAAAGACATCATTCAATCGATGCCTGATCCGGAACCGCAAATCACAGATTTCCACGAATCGGTAAGAACAAGAAAGAAGTTTGCACTAAACGAAATGAACGGCCACCGTTCGGCAACTATCGTGAATATGGGAGTTACAGCCCTGCGTTTAGGACGCACTCTGCATTTTGACCCCGTAACACAAAAATTCATCAACGATGATGCCGCAAACAGATTAAGCTACTATCCGATGCGTGCACCCTGGAACATTTACTAATGATGTTGAAAATTAATATTGATCTGAAATACAATTACAAAAATGAAAAAAAGTAACATATTCATATTAGCGGTTCTGTCACTGATGCTGACATTCGGTGCCAATGCGCAGGACAATCGCACACTTACCACCAAAATTGCAGACCTGCTTGTTCAGATGCCTGCGGATAACCTGCAGCTAAGAGACAAACTTATGGTCGAGATGGAAAACCTTGGCAATGAGGGGCTGAAAGAAATTTGCACAAAAATAATACCTCCCGGAACAGGCGATGACACGAAAGCACGGTTTGCTGTTGAAAGCTATTCCCGTCATCTCAGCTTATCGGATAATGACAAGCTTGTAAAAGACTGGGAAAAGATCATCATTGATATGGTCGAATCGAACAATGACAGCGATGTAAAGTCGTTTTTTATGCAACAGCTGAACTATATGGGCGGTGACCCCTCTTTGAAAGCACTGACAAAATACCTGACCGATGAAAAGCTGTACGATCCTGCTATCAGAGCAATGTCTCTGATCGATCCGGCTAAGGCAGCTGCAATCTATGCAACAAAGTTGGGAGAAGCCAAAGGCAGACCACTCACAGGCCTGATAAATGAAATAGGAAATTCAGGTCAGGCTAACCTTGCTGTGTTTATACTCAGACTTTACGACAATGCAGATAAGGATGTGAAGAAAGCTATCATCGCAGCACTACCCAAACTCATAACTCCTGCTTCAGAAGAGCAGTTGAAAAAACTTGCTGCTGCATCAGGATACTCAAACGATGATCTGAAAACCACAGAAAGTCTACTGAAGTATGCCGGCAATATTGCTGACAGTAATCCTAAAGAGTGTGAGAAAATAGCAAAGACCATACTTAACAAAAGTTCTGTTGAGATATATCGCATTAACGCACGGCTTCTGCTTTCGAAATGCTTAGCCCCTGACAAGGGAATGGATATTCTGATAGCCGGAATGAAAGAAAAAGACAAAAAGCATCGTGGTGCTGTAATTGAGGAAGCTGTGGTGATTAAGGCACAACCCGAAAAGTGGCTCAAACTGCTGAACAAAACCAAGAATACTGAAGTGAAAAAGGAGATATTGTATCTGTTTGCACGCTTGCACGACACTTCTGTATCGGAAGAAGTGAAGGCATATATCGACGATGAAAACGCCGGAGTAAGATATGAAGCTTTGAAAACATACGCAGTACTGAACAAAACAGAAGCTCTTCCTGCTGTTATCAGTTTTATGAAAAAGCACTCATCGGGTGATGACCAGAATACTGCATCCGAGATTCTGAGAACCACACTGACCCCTGACAATGCAAAACTGCTGATAGATGCCTACAACGAACTTACACCTGAAATGCAAGCCGTGGCATTAAACGCATTTGGCCTCAGAAAAGTCACAGACGCTGTCGATCTGATGCTAAAAGCAACCGAAAGTTCAAATGAAGCTGTCAGAAAAGCAGCGTTTTATAACCTCAAAAACACTGCAACACCTGATGAACTTGATGTATTGCTTAACAAATTCAAAAACTGTGGAAACAATGAGTTTAAAAAACAGCTGGGCGAAGCCGTTGTGGCAGTAGTGACCGGTAGTGAAAATCGTGCAGAGCTTGAAAAGAAGGTTCTTGAATTTGCACAAAAGTCAGACCCGGAAGAGTTTATCGGAATCTATGCAGGCCTGGGTGGCAGACAAGCTGCCGAAGCTGTATACAACCTTTACAAAAACGGCGATAAAAACACAAAACAAAAGGCCCTTGATGCACTTACATCCTGGAGCGACGACAATGCCCTTGGTGCCCTGTTCGATATTTGTTCGTCAGATGCTCCAGAAACGCACAAAGAAAAGGCATTCAAGGCATATGTTAAGCACGTAGGCAGCAGCTCTATGCCTGATGATCAGAAACTGTTGCTACTTCGTAAAATTATGCCGTATGCAACTTCAAAGGGAGACAAAAAGCTTGTAATCAAAACTCTTGGAAATATTAAAACATTCCTGACTTACGTATACCTGAAACAATTCCTCGACGACAAGGCACTTCAGCACGATGCTGCCAACAGTCTGTTTAAAGTAATATTGCCATCGAATGGTGAAGACAATGGCCTGAAAGGTAAAGATGTTAAAGAGACACTGAAAAAAGTCAAAGAGCTGATAACAGGTCCTGACAGTCAGTACTTCAAAATCGACATTGATAACTACATCAGCTCAATGGGAGACGAAGAGGGATATGTTTCAATGTTCAACGGAGAAGACCTTTCGGGATGGAAAGGATTTGTGGCAAACCCGATCAAAATTAAGGAGCTCAGTCCTTATAAGCTCAAAAAACTTCAGAAAGAAGCCAACAAAAAGATGCTTGAAAACTGGAGAGTTGAAGACGGAGCTATTGTGTTCAGCGGCAAAGGAGCCAACCTTGTTTCCGACAAAGATGATTACGGCGATTTTGAAATGGTAGTAGACTGGAAGATAACAAAGAAAGGCGACAGTGGTATTTACCTGCGCGGAACACCGCAGGTTCAGATTTGGGATACCAGCCGTGTGGAAGTAGGTGCTCAGGTTGGGTCTGGAGGCCTTTACAATAATAAGAAACACCCCAGCAAACCGCTCGTTGTTGCCGATAATCCTATCGGAGACTGGAATACTTTCCGCATTAAAATTATTGGCGACAAGGTTACTGTTTACCTTAACGGACAGCTTGTGGTTGACAACGTAACAATGGAAAACTATTGGGACAGAAGCATTCCGCTGTTCCCGACAGGACCTATTGAACTGCAGGCACACGGAACCAACCTTGCTTTCCGCGACATATATATAAAAGAGCTTAAGCCGGAAAATCACAACAAACTGTCTCCTGAAGAGGAAAAAGAGGGTTATGTTCTTCTGTTCAACGGTGAAAACCTGGACGGCTGGGTAGGAAACAAAGTAGACTACAAAGCTGTAAACGGGGAGATTGTAATTAGCGGAGGCAACGGAAGCCACGGAAACCTGTACACCGAGAAGGAATACAAGGATTTAAGCTTCAGGTTTGAATTCAAACTCACTCCCGGTGCCAACAACGGAATAGGAATGCGTGCCCCGTTGAAAGGAGATGCTGCTTATGCCGGAATGGAATTTCAGGTTCTCGACAATACTGCCGATGTTTACAAAGACCTGAAACCATACCAGTATCACGGTTCTCTTTATGGAGTAATTCCTGCTAAAAGAGGTTACCTGAAACCGGTTGGTGAGTGGAACACCGAAGAGATAATCCTGAAAGGCACACACGCCAAAGTGATTCTAAACGGACACGTGATTCTTGACGGTGACTTTGCCGATGCAATCAAAAACGGAACAATGGACCACAAAAACCATCCCGGACTGAAAAATGAAAAAGGACACATCGGCTTCCTTGGCCACGGGTCTGAAGTTCATTTCAGAAACATTAGGGTTAAGGAGTTGTAAAACCCAGAAAACCAATAAAACAACGCGGATGTCCCAAAAGTCGTCATTCCGAATGAAATGAAGCCTGCCTGCCCGACTGTGCTGGTCAGACGGGCTTCGTCGTTCCTCCTACTAATGACGAAATTGCTTAAGATGCTGATTGTCGATAAGACTTGTGCGTAATTGCGAACCCCATTTATGGGATGACGCAATTTCCGGCAAGAGGGAGACTGCTTCTTCGCTAGCGCTCATCGCAGTGACGAGAATGTTCCGTCATTTATTCATTATGCCCCAAAATTTGGGGTGAATTCTCGCTATGACGTTAAGGTTTTACTTTTAGACATCATCGCTTATTTTAACGTAAATTTCATTTCAAAACTGCCGTTATTTTTATATGTCTTAATAAAACCAACCATACAACTCTTTAGCACTTTAACCATTTAATCAAAATGTCGAATATCCAACGCCGAATAATGAATGACGAATTAACCCGGAACATTGAACCCGGAACATCCAAATGTCGAAACAGTTAAACGGTGAAAACGAAACCAAATTAATTAATCATTAACCACTAACCATTTAACACTGTAATCAAATGTCGAATATCCAACACCGAATAATGAATGACGAATTGTACCAGGCGATGCACCTTTAACAGCAGAACACAAGAACCCCGTCTAAAGCCAGGACTACCTGAGAGTCAGACAGGCAGGTAAAAACTAACAAACCAAAGAACCAAGAACTAAGAACCACTATACCTCTATCCCGGCAAAGCTTTTGAGCAGTTTAATCTCTTCAGCCCAGATAGAATCATCAGGTGTTTCAAGTATCAATGGAATCTCATCGAATCTCGGATCTGCCATGATCCGTTTGAACACATCAATGCCCATCAGCCCTTTGCCGATACTGTCGTGGCGGTCTACGCGGCTGGCAAGCTCTTTTTTTGAATCGTTGATGTGCATTCCTTTCAGGTAGTTGAAACCTATAATGCGTTCAAACTCTTCAAAGGTTTTTACAAACCCCTCCTCAGTGGCAATGTCGTAACCGGCAGTATAGGTGTGGCAGGTATCGATACATACCCCAACACGTGATTTGTCTTCAATCTTGTCAATGATGTAAGTAAGGTGCTCGAATTTGTAGCCAAGGTTTGTGCCCTGTCCTGCAGTGTTCTCGAGAACGGCGATCACTCCTGATGTTTTGTCGAGGGCAATATTCACCGATTCGGCAATAGTGTCAAGGCATTGCTCTTCACTCACCTTCTTCAGGTGGCTTCCGGGATGGAAGTTCAGGCGGTCAAGACCAAGTTGTTCACATCGCTGCATCTCATCGAGGAAGGCAGCTCTTGATTTTTCCAAAGCTGCACTGTCAGGATTGCCGAGGTTGATCAGGTAGCTATCGTGAGGAAGGATATGCTCCGGCTTGTAACCGTACTTCTCACAGTTGGCCTTAAATGTGTCAATACTTTTTTGTGTAAGCGGTTTTGCCACCCACTGCCGCTGGTTTTTTGTGAAAAGTGCAAAAGCTGTTGCTCCTATGTTGTGTGCATTTACGGGTGCATTCTCCACTCCGCCCGATGCACTTACGTGTGCTCCAATGTATTTCATCTTAAAATAATTTTATAATATTCTTTTCGTTCGATTGATTCAGGGATTTGACTACTAGTCAGAATTTAATACCATACTGTTTTTTCATTTTTATTAGTAAAACAAACAGCATTCTAAACAAAAACACAATACTTAATCTTAATTCCGACACTTTAATAACTCTAATTAACAAAAAATGTTTCACACATCAAACTCTTTCAACTTGTCATACTTTTATGTCATTTTGACAAACGGAAAAATTGGCACAGTTTATGATTTATGCTTGTCGCGTAAAATAAAACGAGAGAGATATATGGAAATACTGGAAATAGATTCACTGAAAACACTAAAAAATCTGTCTGAAAAAGAGGACAGATCATTTTTACTTATTTTCAAGTCGGGACATGAGCAAAGTATGTGTGCTCTTGAAAACATTGCAGCAGTCAGTGTGAATGCTGACGTAAAGATTTTTACCGTAGACGTAAATAATGTCAGAGATGTTCATCCCGCATACAGTGTAACTTCAGTACCTACTTTCATTGAACTTAACAACGGTAAAGCTGTAAACACATATAAAGGTTGTCATCAGCCGGGCTTTTTCGAAAACATCTTTACTCAAAGCACAGTGGACCTTGGCAGCGATGACAAACCTGCACAAAAACCCGTTATTCTTTACAGCACACCTACCTGTTCATGGTGCCGGACTATTAAAGAATATTTCAGAAAGAACAATATTAAATTCCGCGACATTGACGTAAGCCGAGATCAAAAAGCTGCGGAAGAAATGGTTAAACGAAGCGGACAGCAAGGTGTTCCGCAAACACTTATAGGCGGACAAGTTGTCGTAGGTTTTGACAAAGCAAAAATTGACCAATTGTTAAATATAAACTAAAAACAGAAATAAAAATGAGAGAATTACAACCTATTAACCAAAATGTGCTGCTCGAGCTTAATGATGAAGCTGCCGAGCAAAAAACTGCTTCAGGTATCATTATCCCTGACAGTGCAAAGCAGAAAGAAAAAACAGGTAAAGTTGTAGCAATCAGCAATATCGAAAATGCTGAAATAGCTGTTGGAGATGTTGTACTTTACAAAGAATTCTCCGGCAACGAAGTAGAATTCGATGACAAAAAATACCTTTTAATCCAGTATGCCGACATTCTGGGTAAGGTAGTTGAAACCGAGGCTATCTAAACCCCGGTTCATAAGACAAAAAGATAACCGAATAATTCCATATATAAAGGCAGCAATCATAACAGTTTGCTGCCTTTTATTTTTCGCTCATTAATAAAACTTATTCCGGTGTTGTTTACCATGACATTTGAGACTACAATTGCCGCGAAATGTTCCCCTGTCTTCAAAATACAGTTCACCCCGCATATTTGGTTCCACAACATCACGATCGAAATTTATAAGATGTGAGTTATTGGTAGCACTTCCCTGCGTATTGCTTATTCCATGCGGATCGTGACAAACATTACAGGGTGTATCTTCTCCCTTGATATGCAGATAATGATATTTAAATGATTCATCATTAAGTATCGAATTCCGGTCATGACAAGAGTAACATAATTCGTACGCTAATTCCGATTCCGGAGTATAATCAGTTGTCTCATACCTGTACTTTAACAATGACGGGTAATTTGAACCGTGAGGTCCTTTAGGTGCATGAACTCCGTCGCTTGAATGACAATCGGTACAGTAAATCATACTTGATTCTGTAAGAGGGGATATCAGACTGGGAGAGTTGGAGTTTTTCCCGGGTCCTTCCACCGGATGAAAAGATGGATTGTTTACATCAAATTCTAATCTAACATTGTTTTGCTCTATCTGTCTGGTTGTAGGACTTCCCGGTTTTCCCGGACTATCGGCATGACAACGGAAACATATCTCATATTCGTACTGTGCAGGATATACCGGAGTTCCTGCACTGTTAACACCTTCTACATTTGTTTGAAAACCTTTAATATCAGGAGCTGTAGTATTTCCTTTCCTTACTGAGTGCGGATTATGACAATCCTGACACTCAACATGCATTGTCTGCACAACAGCATCTTCAGCCGGGTCGTGCTGCATGTTATAATTAAAAACATTATGCCTGTATGTTTTATTAAACTGTGACTGAATATCGGTATGAGCCACATTTCCGTTATGACAAACCAGGCAGTTATTTTCTTCAGACAGATAATTCAGCAGTCTAGATTTTCCTTCGGCAGAGTGCGGTTTATGACAGTTTTCACAAGCATTGTCAAGCACA
This sequence comes from Chlorobiota bacterium, assembly GCA_013153405.1. Lineage (GTDB taxonomy): Bacteria > Bacteroidota > Bacteroidia > Bacteroidales > Marinilabiliaceae > JAADEM01. The sequence continues at coordinate 38,417 of JAADEM010000088.1, read as the reverse complement.
GTTGTATAAGGTGTATGAGGCCAGGGATCAGTACCGTTGCCATTCCATTCAGCCGGTGAAACATTATGACTTGATGTTCGCCAGTTGTTCATATCATGACAACGTATACAAAGATCGGAACCCTGATTTGTAGCCACAAGAAAGTTATTGAACAAATCACTGTGCGGATCATGACACGAAACACACTGAACTTTTCCGTTTTCAAGTATAACAGGTTTGGTAATCGTTGACGGATCTGTTAATTGTCCGTCTTTGGCAGCCAGAGCAGGATCATAAACAAACGAAACAGGATGATCATCTGAAAGATCGGTTGTAAGATTAGCATGACCAGGAGGCATTGTTGTTACTCCGGCAGCAAACTCAATATCCGTAGCCCTGCTTTTTACATTTCCCAGAGCAATAGTTCCGTCGTGACATGACAGACAAAGAACAGAACTTCCATCAGGCTGACCCGGAACCGCATCAATGGTAGAGCTGTTGTACAGAGTATAAACAACTCCCGGATCTTTTCGGTTCCACAGCGGAGCCACAGGACCATTACTGCTGTGCGGAGTGTGACAGAAGATACAAATTTCCGTTTCTGACGATGCTCTTATTGTTCCGGTACCGCTAACCGAAAGGTTATGCTTACTATGGACCAATGTCTGAGACAGCATCACCAATGGAAAAAATCCAATTGCCATAATCGAAATTATTCTTGTTACATTCATTTTGTCATCTCCCCTTTAATTTAAAAATCTGAATACGTGCATTGTAGGTGTCAGCTACAAAGATGTCGTTATCCTTATCTATAAACAATCCTCCGGGCATCCAGAACCGGCCTTTGTCATGTCCCTGTGAGCCGAAATAATACAGAAAATCTCCTTTTTTATCATAGATCTGAACCGTATGATATAAAGCATCGGCAACGTAAATATTGCCGTGTGTATCGACTGCAACTCCCTTTGGTCTTGAGAAATATCCACTTGCATCACCTATCTTACCGAAAGACGAGATGTAATTTCCCTCACTGTCGAGTATCTGAAGTCTGAAGTTCATTGAATCAACTATGTAAACATCTCCGTTATCATCGATCCAGATAAAGGTGGGATAGTTGAACTCTGCCTTCCCTGTTCCGCGTTTACCTATTCTTTTTATCACATTACCATTACTGTCCGTAACAGTTATTCTGTGTGCTTTTGTCTCAACAATCCATATCTGTTTGTTCTTCTGCGACCAGGCAATTCCGGTTGGCTGCTGAAGATTCAAACCTGTATTAAGTTCGCGATTTTTTTTACCATCTGAGGTCAGGATAAAGACTTTGTTTAGACGCGAATCAGTAAAAAGTATATTACCCTCCCGGGTTAAACAAATGCCGGCAAGTGAAGGATATGAAATATGTTCTTTTAACAAAACCTCCGGAATCTTTCTTTTATTATTTTCTACTTTAAATATGGTTCCTCTGCCCTGATCAAGTACCCAGAATTTATTTTTATTTAAAGCACAAACACCGAATGGTTTCAATAGAGCATCATCCTTTCGGCCAAACAATATATGAGATATCTTTTCTCCAAATTTTTTTTCTTCAGAAAAATCCGGATTCGGGTATTCTGATATCCATTCTATTGAATAGGATGAATATTCCTGCGCCATCATTCCTCCTGCCCTGAATATTAAAACAGAAAACATAATAAATACAGGTACTGATAAAAAATCATACGATAATCTTAACATTTTAACCCTCCTGATTTATATAAGTAATTTCCGCTCATCAAATCGAATAATATATTTCAGTAATCATAATTCTTTCCCAATCATCTCAATTCATTTTATTTCAGTTTAAGATAATAAATCAATTTCAAATAACGATATTTTTCGTCATTATTTAGAATCCTTATAATTAAGGTGTTAAAAAGCGATATTTTTCCTTATTAATATCCGAATATAAAAAAGTTATCTTAAATTTATTTTACAAAATGAATTTAAACTAAAAAACGTACAGTTATGAGAGTGAAAAAATTGATGTTCGTTATGCTAATGGCATTTCTATGCGGAAGCATGGCTTCAGCCCAGGACTACAAATACATTGGAGCAGCAAAATGCAAGATGTGCCATAACAAACCGGCTAAAGGGGAACAGTATAATAAATGGAAAGCTGCCCCGCATTCAAAAGCGATGTTATCGCTCAAGAGTGAGAAGTCACTGGCTTATGCTAAGGAACATGGGATTGCCGATCCTTCAAAAGATGCCAAATGCCTGAAATGTCACTCTACTGCCGGTGCTGTAGATCCGTCACTCAGGGCAGGGATCAGGATTGAAGAAGGAGTTTCATGTGAGTCGTGTCACGGACCCGGAAGTGTGTATAAAAGCATGTCGATTATGAAGGACCGGGAAAAAGCTCTGCAAAACGGTCTGATAATGCCAACAAAGGAGGTTTGCGAAAAATGCCACAACAAAGAAAATCCTTTTTACAAACCATTCAATTTCGAAGAATTTTACGCTAAAATCGCCCATCCCGATCCTACTCTGAAGAAATAAATTAAAACCAGCAGGATAAAAAGAGTCCTTTGCCTGTCAGCAAAGGACTTTTTTGTAACTTTCACACGATATTTAACCTTAATAAAAAATGTCATGAAAATAAAACCAACTATAGTATTCTGGATTTTACTATTAATATTTCCCTTTGGTTGTAATTCTCACCCGGGATATGAGCAACGGCTTCCCGACGGAGTTCATAAAGTTACGTTATTAGAACACATTAACACTACAAATTATACATACCTGTTAGTGGAAGAAAACGGAAATAAAAAGTGGCTTGCTATTCCTAAAATGGCAGTAGCTGACGGAAAAACATATTATTACAAAGGCGGAATGGTTATGACCGATTTCAAAAGTAAAGAACTCAATCGCGTGTTCAAATCTGTAATATTTCTCGAGAAGGTAGCAGAAAAGCCGGAATTGCTTGAACAGAAAAATATTCCTGCAATGACTCATTCTGCCATGGTAAAGAAAACGGAAAAAATATCAGAAAAAACAGAACCTGCAAAAGGAGGCCTAACACTTGCTGAGCTTTTTAAGAATGCTGAAGAATACAATGGCAAGAACGTTACCATAAAAGGTAAGGTGGTAAAAATAAATTCACGGATTATGAACCGAAACTGGGTTCATCTGCAGGACGGAACAGAGTATAACGGAAAATACGAACTAACAGTTACAACCAAACAGGATTTTAAAGTTGGTGATATAATTACCCTTACCGGAAAAATCGTGTTGAACAAAGATTTCGGATACGGTTACAAATATGATATATTAATGGAAGATGCAAAAGCCCAGTAAAAACCTATTGAACTAAAGAACGATCGTATACAAGTTCGCCATGACATCCGGGCATACAGTATCCGCCATTGTAAGTTTCTTTATAATTCATATCCATAGTCCAGTCACCGAAAGGAACCTTTTCCCTTATCAGGTGGCTGTTCTTTTCTGCATGAACATCATGACACATACTGCAGCTTCGTCCTTTGTCACCTTTCAGATGAACATAATGCAGATTGGTGTTACCATTTCTGAATCCGGTTCCCGAAACTGACGGATTTTCTTTTAAAATAGCCGGGTCATGACAATTGAAGCATAAAGCATAAGACTCCTCAACTCCCGGCGCATAGTAACCGGAAGGATAACTACCATTCAACAATTCAGGAAAATCGGCTCCGTGTCCTGTATGACAGGTAACGCAGCCATCCATCTCCAGAGCACCATGAATGTATTTACTGTTTTTAATTTTCCGGGCTATGTTTTCAGTATGTGTACTATCGGTTTTATATGTTTTGTTATGACACTGCAAACAAACATCTTTATTGTTCATCTTTAACAGAACCTGTTGCTGTGAAGCATGTGGTGAATGACATCTGGAACATTCACCATTACGATACGGCTGGTGTACAAATGCATACTCTCCCTGCTCATGACACATAAAACAAAGCTCAGGTGTTTTTTCATTAAGCATTGATGATATCACTGAACCATGTGGCTTATGGCATACAGTACAAGACTCCTCACTGTACGGATAATGAACACTTACGGCTTCACCTTCATTTGATTCATCTTCATGGCACTGAAAACACATTTCAGGTACCGGATAATGCAAAAGTGATAAGTTTTCTGACTGGTGAGGATCATGACAATCACTGCAGGCAGAATTAAAATTATCAAAATGCGATTTAAATCCTTCTCCCGTTTCCAGGTCATGACAAACCAAACATAATTCTTCTTTATTTTCAATAAGTAAACCGGAATTATCAGAAGCATGAGGTGAATGACAGACAGTACACTCTCCGTCCGACACAGGTGAGTGAATATCTTTCTTGTTAAACACATCATGACATTCATAACACAGTTCAGGCATTTTTTCAGTAAGCATACCTGCCAGCCCCGAACCGTGAGGTTTATGGCATGTCATACAACTCTCTTCAGTGTACGGATAATGAATACTTTCTCTTTCGCCTCCATTGGAAAAATCCTCATGACACTCAAAACAGATATCAGGAACAGGTTGTTTCAACAGTGCTGCATTATCTGACTGATGGGCATCATGACAATCGGAACAAACAGCATTGAATCCGGAAAAATGAGGTTTATAACTTTCAGTATTTCCCATATCATGGCACACCACACACAACTCTTCCTTTGGAGTTGTAAGTAATGCCTCATTATCGGAACCATGCGGTGAGTGACATGAAAGACAATCGCCTTCTGAAGCAGGAGCATGAATATTTTTTTTGTGATACTCCTCATGGCAAACAAAACATAAATCCGGGACTTTGTCTGCAAGTTTGAACGTTCCGCTTTCAGGATGACTCTCTCCCTGAGGTTCATGGCAGGTAGTACACCCATCTTCCATTACCGGGTGCATATTTTTAAACCCCGTCACATCGGTATGGCATTCAATGCAATTCTCACTTCCGGTACTTTTCTCATACAGATTCTTAGTTCCGGAACCAACAAAACCGGCAATAACAATCCACATCACAAAAGTATATCTGAACATTACCATCTTTTAAAATTTACGTGTTAGTTTTACAAATACACCGTTCATTGTGAACCTGTTCTCTGTATAATTGCGACTATAAAAGTCAAAACCCGCTTCAAAATATAATTGTCTGTAAAATGTTGTGTATTTCAATCGTCCTGTCCAAAGATTCAGATTTGTCATATACACTTTATGTTTCAGGTATCCTGTTTCCAGTTCCAGTTTAGATCTTTGCCGGAGATTGTAAGATGCCATAGCTGTAACATTTCCCAATAACTGCTCCTGATCATCTTCAATATACGTGTAATCACGCAACGAAGCATTTAATGTTAGAAACAGCTTATATCTGAAATTCTTCTGAAGATTCAGATAATACCTCATCATACGATATGGTATAATATTACTATCGAAATGATCGTATTCTATTCCGCCTCTGAAAAAAGACTTTTCAATACGTATTCCTGCTATATTCTGATGATAGTACTTTAATGTTATAAAACCAGATTGTTTTACATTGGTATAATCCTGAAATCCTCCGCGGTAATAAATCTCAAACAAACGATGAAAAAACACTACACCTGTATAAATCCGGTGATTATTAAGATCATAACCGTAATCTCCGGGCTGAACCGCAATATAATCAACCATCACATCACCTCCGTTTGGAATCTGTCCTCCGATAATCCTTTGTATTTCAACATAGTTATTTCTTTCTATTAGAATATAATCAAGATTGAGCCGGTAAATAATAGTACCTGAAATATCTTTAACAACAACCGAAAACATATCAACATAAGGTCTGTCTAACAAAGCAGGAACACCGTCGGTCAGAGAGTGAGTTTCATTTATTACTGTTACCGGTCTCGAATCACTTTTTACATCCGTGTTATTTCTGTAATATCCGTAATTGATGTTAAGCCGTCCCCACTCCCTTATCTTCTTACTGTATTCAAAGCCTGCTCCGATTCTCAGGTTAGTTTCATCGTATACGGTCTGATTTGTATTTGAGTAACTTCCGTGAACATAAGTTCTCAGACTTTCATACAACTTATGTGAAAAATCAATTGTTGCCCGGTTTTGTTTCAGTTTCTGAAGATCTTTCAGACTGTAATAATTATAATGCATTTTCAACCGAAAATTATACGGCAGATTAAAGCTTAAACGCTCATTTACCTCAAATCTTCTGAAGGTATATGTACCAGTTTGATCAAAGAAATTAATAAAAGAGTTGAAACTGTAATTATTTGCCGAATCAAGGTAAAACTGATTATTCAGGCTGAATCTGTTTACCGTGTTATGTGTTGTATCCGAAACGGTATATGTGTATGTGTAATCATCATACCCGTAAACAAACTCGTTTCTGTCTTTCTCAAAAATATGCCATACTGAACGTCCTTCAAGTGTTTTTCTCCTGTTAGTATACAACAGTCCTGTTTCGGTCTCTTTTTGTCTCCAGTACAGGTCATTATAACTAAGTGTAACCGGTACTGTTTTATTATTGAAAACAACTCTTCCTCCCCAGTTTTGTGTTTTTGAACGTACATTTGTCAGATTCTCCCGGTTAAAATATGAATAATTGTAGGTATAAAACGGAGAAAATGAAACAGGTTTTTTACTTAAAAGAGTACTCCTTATTCCTATTTTACTTAGTGTACGGGTCTCATTCCTGTCAGGAATCTGAATATATTTTTCTTTTCGTGTTTCCGGATTAAATTCCAGATCAAGATCCAGAGTCATAACTTCGGGCATCCAGAAATACGAACCGGAAAGCAGTTTTATTCCGCCTATTCCGTACAAACTCTGCCAGTCTTCATAACTGTTGGGGTAATAGCTCTCTTGCTGTCTCCACAGCCCCTTAAGACTTACTTCACCATGAAGATAACGCTGTACCCAGAACCTGCCTGAGTTTACAGACTCCTGAGCCTCTGCAATTAAATTCTGCATCATTAAACAGAATAATCCTATGTAACAGCTTCTCTTCACCTCTCAATATGGTATTTATCCATTTATTATTACAAATTTCAGTTAAACAACTCTTTCGAATCTCCCCCGTGAGGATTATGACACTCTGTACAGGCAGCATCCTCTATTCCATCGTGTATTTCAGCATCATAACTCACTCCGGGCTTATGACAATAAAGACATAAATCCTGACCTTTACGTATAAGCAGAGTACTGTCTTTTGCAAAATGCGGCGAATGACACGATGTACAATAACCGCCGGCCACAGGACCGTGAAGAACTTTATATTTATCGGCAAAATCCTCATGACACTGATAGCATAATGCAGGTTGCTTTTCGGTCAAATCCCCCATATAACTTTGGACATGACATGCATCACACAACTTTTCCTTATATGGAACATGGTAGTAATTTACAATCTCATGCGGATCGACAAGGAACGTATAAACAGAATCGGTTGAAGATATTGTATCGGTAACAACCGTTACGCATCCTGTATCTATGACAGGTACGCCGTCAAAAAAGAACCTCAATGTTTTATTAGAAACCAGAGGCGAACATTGTATGACAAAAAAAGCTATTATTAATATTAACAATAGCCTTAAAATCATACTATCTTTCCAAGTCAGATTCTTTTGTTTTTTCTTCAACAAAACCATAAACCCCTATTTTATTTGGCCCGAACTGGTTAGATACAAAAATCAGGAACTTAAGTTCAAAATCCCGGTACACATAATCCTTAAATACCTCAAGATTGTGATAAGAAATACCTATTCCTGCCGGCAGACTCATATTTGAAGGCCGGCCAAAGTACATCAATAGTTTTCCTGATTCGGTAAACATCTGAACATTTTCAAAAGCAGCATCAACTACATATAAATTACCATCATTATCAATATTTATCTCCTTGGGTCTGACAAACTGACCAAGACCTCTTCCATAACTACCTATTGCACCGATATAATCTCCTTCTTTATTATAAATCTTGATTTTTGCCTCCCCAAAATCGGTAACATAAATTCTATTATTATCTATAAAAACACTTGTAGGTTTGTACAGATAACCTTCATCTCCAGATGAAAAATCCGGAATTGATTTCTCATATCCGAGCGAAGATTTTTTGAATATATCAATACTGTTTCCTTCCAGATTGGCAACATATATATTCTCATCATCTACAAATACATCGATTGGTTTAAATTTCTCTTTCCGTCCAATAGATCCGATAAACTTCAAATTATCATCATAAATAACTACCTGCCTACGATATGAGTCTGCCACATAAAGATTATGAATGCTATCTACAAAACAGTTCAAAGGCATCCTTAGCTCCCCCATTCCGGTAGGTATAAAATATTTGAACTCACCAGATTTAATGTCGATAACTTCAAGTCCGTTTATTTTCGAATCACATATAAATAGTTTGCCTTCCGATGTGGCAATTCCATATGGACGTAAAATCGGTTTAGGAATGTTTCTGCCAGTAAAAAAAGTTTTTATAGCCGAAGCCGGCTTTTCAACATCTTCTGATGTATTTATATACGTAAGAAACTGCACTCTGGGCTCATTGGGAGGAGCAGGAAACACCAATATATTTTCGGCAGTAGGTGACTGGGTTATTTTATGGGAACAACCGTATATAACCCAGGTAAGAAAAAAGATGATTATTTGTACTACATATTTCATACAACAAGTTGGTTTTACTTAAAGTTAATAAGCTATTGGCTGACTAAAATCCCGGTTATTGTTGTCATTGTTTTAATAAGATACGAAAAAGTACCGAATAAAAGAATTTTTGCCTTATTTAATTTACACAATAAAATAAAGGGCAGCAAAAACCACCCTTTAAACTCTTTTAATATAAAAATCAGTCATTACTTGTTATGACAAGTCAGACATAGTGCACTGGACTGATTATCCTTTACAAGAAGATAATCAACACCGTAACCGTTATGAACATCGTGACATGATGCACACTCCAGTTTGTTATTTATAAGCATATCATCCGAAATAGTACTTCCCAGTCCTGAGCTTGTTGATGTAGGATCGAAAAGCCCTTTGTCCGCACTGGATAGTGCTGCATCATAAACGAATGATACCGGATGATGCCCTGATAAATCCGGACCTATCTGTGAATTCCCGGTCAGATACCTTGTACCATCTGTTACTCCGCCGAAGTTCTCGATAGCTACAGTTCCATCATGACAACTCAGACAAAGTTTGGAACTGTTTCCGGGCTGTTCCATTGTTGCATCCAGTGTGGGAGAAGAATATAGCGTATAAGTAGCTGTTGAAACCTCGTGGTTCCAGAGAGGAGCGTCACTGACTGTTACATCAGAGTGGTGTGGTGTATGGCACACTATGCACAGCTCGCCTGTAGTATTCCAGTTTCTGCCGCTAAAGTCATGTGCCGATCCCACAATTGTCTGTGAATATACGAACATTCCGAAACTCACAAATGTCATTAAAAAAATCAGTCTTTTCATAATTACAGTTTTTAAGGGTTAGCTGTTTTTATATAATAGTCATTATTTCAATTCTCAACTTCACTATGCAATTTAGCGACATTTTTCTTCATTTGTCAATATAAAATATTCATCCGTTTAAATTTATTTTCATTCCTGATAAAGCTATCTTACTTTAATCAGTGAACCTCATGATATCCGTTTATCATCCCTTTAAAAAGCGTAGAAGGCGTAACGCCTAGTGTACATATGTATATATGCACGATCATAAACAGGGAAAGAAAATAACCAACAGTAATATGTATCAAAGAATTGACAAGCAAACCACTTAGTCCGAATATTTTATCTGGTATCAATTCCGGGAAAAACAATCCTATGCCTGAAAGCACAAGTAATGGCATTAATACATACATTGTTATGAAATAAGTTGTTTTCTGTAAAGGATTAAACTTTCTTTCTTCATTCACAGGAAAAGGATGTGGTTCTCCTTTAAACATACCATAAGCATAATATCTGGCCTGAATAAATATCTTTTTAAGAAGAGCTTGCTCTTTTATATTGTAATACCTTACATTACCGGTATAACTGTTTGCAATCAGATAAAACAAATAATTAAAACATAAAATTATGGCTGCAATATTGTGCCATTTTACAGCAGTCATAAAATCCATAAGAAAATTACCATTCTCAACATTACTGACAGCTTTACCCGTACTGCTAACAAGCCACCCCGAAGCGGCACTGTAATGCATACTTAAGCCTGTAGCTATTAATATAAAAAACAGCATCAGATTTATAAAATGCCATATACGTAACCATTTCGGATATAAATAAAGCTTATGTCCCATGTTTCGTATTTTTAATAAAAATTAATCTTAAAACTAAATGTATTAATATTCCGCCTAAGGTAGCCAGCATTATTACTATACTTAATGTATTGAGTTTTTTATTACGGTTCGCTCCTATAACATACGATTCATTAATAATAATGCCGTTCAGAAAACCTGAAGTTCTCCTCTCCTCTTTGGCTTTGAATTTATAAAGTGTTGCCATTAAAATTGAATTCTGAGAATGACACTCATTACATTTCTGCACAGCTTTTGCTTTAGGTAATACCAGATGTGCAACCATAACCGTATCATTAATCTGCGTATGACACTCGATACATCTTACACTTTGAAAATGTAATGTTTGGTTTGGCAGCCAATCGTGAGCAGAGCTTACATCCAGCTCTTTTGCACCACTAAACAAACGAAGTTCCTCTTCATTAGTATGACAATTCAAACACATATTGTTTGATATCTTTACTACTGTCGTAATATCTTCCGTTCTTCTTGCAATAGGTACATATGTATGAGGATTATGACATTTCCAGCATGAAAAACCATTGCCTTCCTGACTATAATGAACACTCTTCTCAAACTCTTTTTGTATCTCATCGAAATGGTACTCTGCAAATTGTTCATCTCCCCCGTGACAATCAATGCAATTCATATATTCTTCGAAAATAAGTTCAGACGGATGAGGAAATGTATTAAACTCATAGGAATGACAATCGGTACAACTGAAGTTATGATGTACCGAGTTATAGAACGCTTTTTTGGAGAGAACCCTGCTTTTGGGCATCAGCCGACGCATCTTTTTACCCGATTCAGGGTTGGTAAATTCATATATGGTACCGCCATGACATGTAAAACATTTCTCATTATCTTCATATCCGGCATATCTTGCAGCCAGACTGTCGGTATCAGCACTACCGTCATCCTGTCCTCTAACATCCGGAATATTAACAACAACCCGTAAAACAAAAAATAATATAAAAACTATAGCTTTCATGAATTATTATCTTTATTGATGGAACGATTTCGATCCCGGCGTTTCTTCATATAAATAAGAGAAATAATCAACGAGGTTGTAAAACCTATTCCCACTACGATATAAAATACCCGCATAGGTATTCCGATGCTGTAAAAGATAATTCCGAGAAATAAAAGAGCTATTACCGTACCAAATATCGTGGCTATTATTCCAAAACATTCATTACACAAGAAATCGGAAAAACATTTTTTGGGTTTGTCACCCTCATTTTTACGTATAATAACCTGATCCTTCATTGCTCTATATTTTTTCTCTGTAAATTTAAATAAAAATAAAAGAATTTTTTCGTGATTAAAATCATATTAATGTATTTTTTCGTTAATTAATTTTACATTTAACATTTTAATTAACCCGAAATGTTTGTTTGGGGATAATATATTTTAGTATATATTGCCATTCTGATTATTTAATAACCGGTGTAAAAACGATAATTGAGACTATGAAAAAACTGTTGAATTTTCTTTTATCAATGCAATTTATGGGCTTCCTGACTCTGACTCTTGCCTTTGCAATGGGGTTTGCCACATTCATTGAAAATGACTTCGGTGCAATGGCTGCCAGAGAGGTAGTATACAATTCGTGGTGGTTTGAATTATTGCTACTTCTTTTCATAATCAACATGACAGGTAGCATAATTGTAAATAAAACATACAGAAAAAAGAAATTTACCATATTCCTGTTTCATTTTTCATTTATTTTAATATTCTTAGGAGCAGCAGTTACCCGATACATCAGTTATGAAGGTACCATGCACATTCGCGAAGGCGAATCATCCGACATAATATTATCATCCGACAAATATATTTACGGAACTGTTGATGTAAACGGCGTGATTGATGAATACTCATTTAAAGCGAACTTTATACCAGGGATAAAAAACACATTTGAGAAGACAATAAAAGCAGGTGATAAGAATCTTACAATTAAACTGAAAGAATTTATTCCTTCACGAAACAGAAGAACACCTGATATAGCCATCTTCACAATTTCCGACGGTTCAGCAACTAAAGATATTTCAGTACCAGAAAAAATAAGTCGCAGCCAGGAAGCACTATCAAGCACCATTGATGATATCAGCATTACTGTTTCATATGGTTACAAGTTAATTAAATTACCTTTTTCGTTATATCTTAAAGATTTTAAGCTTGAACGCTATCCAGGCTCACAAAGCCCCTCGTCGTATGCAAGTGAGGTGATTCTGACAGATGAAAATGAAGAATTGGAAATACCTTACCGTATTTACATGAACCATACGTTAAAACACAAAGGCTTTAAGTTCTTTCAGTCGTCTTACGATATGGACGAAAGAGGAACTATTCTCTCGGTCAATCATGATGATATGGGAACAATACTTACATACCTCGGTTATCTTCTTATGACCATAGGTATGATACTTTCCATATTTAATAAAAACAGCCGATTTATGAAACTTGCACGTAAAACTGGGGTTTCTGGTCAAAACCATAAAAACACAATGGCTGCCATTCTTGTTGTTTTAGTAGGTATAACTGGCATAACAGAAACAGTTAATGCTCAAGAACAAATTCACAAACAAATAGTTATCCCTGAAGATGCCGCTAAAAACTTCAGCTCGGTTCTTTTGCAGGATCAGAACGGACGCATAGAGCCTTTCTATACAATGGCTTCCAATGTATTGAGGAAAACATACAGAGGAAATAAATATAAAAAACTTAATCCGGCCCAGGTAGTATTAGGTATGTACTTTTTCCCCGAACAATGGAAATATGAACCTATAATATTAATATCAGGAAAAATAATTCCGGAACTGTTGGGAATAACCGGTAAATATGCATCATACGCTGATTTCTTCGACAACCAATACAAATACAAACTGAGCAGTTATGTTCAAAAAGCATATCACAAACGGCCTGCTGAAAGAAACATGTTCGATAAAGACATTATAAAGGTGGATGAAAGGTTAAATGTTTGTTATCTGGTTTATTCCGGCGCTCTGCTCAAATTGTTTCCGGTTGAGAACGACCATCACTGGTATACCCCGAATGAAATAATTACAAAAGTTTCAGGAGAAGATTCTCTTTTTGTAAGTTCAGTTCTGCCCGAATGGAAAAATGCAGTAATGTCAGAAAATAAAGTAAAAGCCAATAATTTATTAACATCACTTAAGAAATATCAGATATCACACGGAGCCGGACTAATACCGTCAGAAAAAAAGATTCAACTGGAAATATTTTACGAAAAATATGATATCTTCGGAAAACTGACTTCACTGTATGGCCTGATTGGCTTTATTCTGGTAATAATATTGTTTTCAGGGCTTATAAAACCAAACAAAAAAACAGGAATTGCTGTAAGAATATCAACCTGGTTGCTGCTGACAGGTTTTATATTTCATACCGCCGGACTGGGTATCAGATGGTATATATCGGGACATGCCCCCTGGAGTAACGGTTATGAATCAATGATATATATAGCATGGGCTGCAATGCTGGCTGGTCTTATTTTTGTCCGTAATACGCCATTCGCACTGGCCTCTGCAGCAATACTTGCCTCTCTCACTCTTTTTGTTGCCCATCTGAGCTGGATGAATCCGGAGATTACGAATCTGGTTCCCGTACTTAAATCATACTGGCTGACAATTCATGTGTCAGTCATTACAGCCAGTTATGGTTTTCTTGGCATGGGCATGATTATCGGATTAATAAACCTGGTAATGTATATCCTTAAAAATGAAAAAAACAGAGACAGAATACAACAACAAATCGAGATATTGTCAAACGTAAATGAAATGGCACTTATCCTGGGGGTATATTTCTTCAGTATAGGAACATTTCTGGGAGGAGTATGGGCCAATGAATCATGGGGACGATACTGGGGATGGGATCCGAAAGAAACATGGTCGCTGGTAACAGGCCTTGTGTATGTGTTTGTTGTACATATGCGTCTCATTCCGGGATTAAGAGGATATTTTGCTTTTAATGTAGCTTCTGTTCTTGCTTTCTTTTCGGTAATAATGACATATTTCGGAGTAAATTACTACCTATCGGGACTGCATTCGTATGCACAGGGCGATCCGGTACCGATACCGGCATTTGTTTTTTATGCTCTCGGGATATTAATAGCACTAATAATATTTGCATGGGTTAAAGAAAAAAAATTAAGTAAAATGTAAATACAACCTTGGTTACGATTTATTTTTAGTTCCGACAACGATTTTGGCGTTTATCATTTTTTTTATCGGCCTATGGTTTTAAATTTGTGTATTAATGACACACCATATTTAAACCAAAAAATTATGACACCGATTGAAACCAAGGTTTTTTCCGAGCTCGGGGAGCTTGAGGGTGTGATTCTTCATACTCCCGGGCAGGAACTTGAAAATATGACACCCGATAATGCCGAAAGGGCACTTTACAGTGACATTCTTAATCTGGCTGTAGCGAAAGAAGAATACAACCAGTTTGCCGGAGTACTGAACAAAGTAACCCGGACATTTCAGGTTATGGAGTTGCTCGAAGGTATTCTTGAAAAAGATGAAGTTAAACAGACTCTGATTGATAAAATATGTGTATTTGAGAATGTTGAAAACATAAAAAGCGAACTGCTCACTCTTCCGGCTAATGAACTAGCCAGGCAACTTATCGAAGGCGTTACATTAAAAAGAAACACTCTCACAACATTCCTTTCCGACGAACGATTTTCATTACGTCCTTTGCACAATTTCTTTTTTACCCGTGACGCTTCCGTCACCACTTATGACCGTGTATTAATTTCAAAAATGGCTAACCGGGTCCGGGCACGGGAAGCTATAATAATGGAAGCAATTTTCAATAATTCACCTTTAATTAAAACAACCACCTACACACCTTTCGACATAAACAATGATGACAAAGATGTTACTATCGAAGGGGGTGATGTAATAATTGCCCGCGACGACATTACAATCATTGGTAACAGTGCCCGAACCACAACCAAAGGTATCGACTTTATGGTTGAACAAATGAAAGCTAAAAAGCAACGTCATTACATTGTTGTTCAGCAGCTTCCCCACACTCCGGAATCATTTATCCATCTCGACATGGTATTTACACTGTTAAGCACATACGAATGTATGGTTTATGAACCGGTAATACTAAAATCAGCTCAATTGAAAACTATAACAATAACTGTCGATAACGGTGAGGTTGCATCAATAGAAATAAAAGACAATCTGTTATCGGCACTAAAAGAACTCGGCCTTGATATGAAACCAGTAATGTGTGGTGGAACAAAAGACATATGGATGCAGGAACGTGAACAGTGGCACAGCGGGGCAAATTTTCTGGCAATTGCACCGGGAAAGGTTATGGGATATGAACGTAACGTTCACACCATGAATGAGATGAACAAAAACGGATACGAGATAATTAAAGCTGTAGATGTATTGTCGGGTAAAACAGACCTTGATAATTACAATAAATATGTTGTTGCAATTGAAGGTTCTGAACTTTCAAGAGGAGGTGGTGGCGCCAGATGTATGTCGATGCCGATACGACGAAAAGACGTTGAGTGGTAAAAAATAAGGGATGGCAGCAATTTGTCATCCCTTTTTAAATGGTTAAATTTCACGATACTCTACATCTAAGCGGCAGAGCCTCAATAACATTTGTAGAAAAAATCTGATTAATGGGGCTATCTAAAAAGAACAAAAAAGACAAAAATCTCACGCAAAGGCACTATGATCGCAAAGTTAAATATTTGATTTACAATGTAGTTTCTTCTTTGTGTCTTTGCGAGGAAACTTACTTTTTAGACGGCTACACCTTAATACCTTAAAGCTATATCAGATCAACCCCTTCCCTTTCAAAAGCTCTTTCATCTCCTGCTGAATTTTCAAAGCCGATTCGCGGGCTTTAGCTGCAAAATCTTCACCATCGCCGGCATAAATGATACCACGGCTTGAATTCACAATAAGCCCGCATTTGTCGTTCATTCCGTTCTCTGCCACTTCGCGCAGACTGCCTCCCTGAGCACCCACACCGGGAACAAGAAGGAAGTGATCGGGAATTATATTCCGTATATCACCAAGCATCTCGGCCTTGGTGGCACCAACCACATACATCATACTGTCGGTTGTTCCCCACTCTTTTGAGGTTTTTATCACCTTCTCGAACAGGCGCTCTCCATTTTCTGTCATATACTGAAAATCGGCAGCTCCTTTGTTCGATGTAAGAGCTAACAGGATTACCCATTTATCAACATAAGTCATAAACGGTTTAACAGAGTCCTCGCCCATATACGGAGCAACAGTTACCGCATCAAACTCCATATGGTCGAAAAATGCCCTGGCATACATTGCCGAGGTGTTGCCGATATCGCCGCGCTTGGCATCTGCAATGATAAAAATATCAGGATATTTATACTTTATGTAATTAACTGTCTTTTCCAGTGAGTTCCAGCCATTCACACCAAGCGATTCATAAAAAGCAAGATTCGGCTTGTAAGCAACAGCAAGGTCATGAGTTGCATCAATTATCTGCTTGTTGAAAGCAAAAACAGGATCAGTTGCATCAAGTAAAAAACGAGGGATCCTGGCAATATCAGTATCAAGTCCTACGCAAAGGAAACTCTTTTTCTTTTTTATGTTCTCGAAAAGTTCTTGTGATGTCATAGTAAAATAATTTAACATTAATACCCTATTCTCCCCTCCCTGGAGGGGTTGGGGGCGGGCTTTACATTTCACTCTCCTTCAGTCTCTCGGCATTCTCCTCAACAATCAGTTTGTCGATAATGGGTTGAAGGTCACCATCCATAATTGCAGGAAGATTGTAAAGAGTAAGGTTTATACGATGATCGGTAACACGCCCCTGCGGATAATTGTAAGTACGTATCTTGGCCGAACGGTCACCGGTTGAAACCATAGTCTTACGCTTGGATGCAATCTCGTCAAGGTACTTCTGATATTCAAGATTATACAATCGGGTTCTCAGTTCCGCCATTGCCTTATCCAGGTTCTTCAGTTGCGATTTCTGATCCTGACATGTAACAACAATTCCGGTAGGTATGTGAGTAAGCCGAATGGCCGAATAGGTTGTATTCACCGACTGGCCTCCCGGTCCCGATGAACAGTAAGTATCTTTACGTATATCCTCCTGTTTCAGTTCAATGTCGAATTCCTCGGCCTCAGGCAACACAGCTACCGAAGCCGCCGAAGTGTGCACACGCCCCTGTGTCTCGGTCTGCGGCACCCTCTGAACACGGTGTACTCCTGATTCGTATTTCATTACGCCATACACACCGTCACCGGTAATATTCATCACTATCTCTTTGTAACCTCCAGCTGTTCCCTCGTTAAAATGGGTAACATCAACTTTCCATCCTTTCTTCTCTGCAAACTTGGTATACATACGGAACAGGTCTCCGGCAAAGATACTTGCTTCGTCACCTCCGGTACCGGCACGTATCTCAACCACGGCATTCTTGCTATCTTCAGGATCTGAAGGTATTAGTAGCAATTTCACTGTCTCTTCCAGCTCGGGTAGTTTTGCTTCAAGCTCATCAAGCTCCATTTTGGCCATTTCACGCATCTCAGGATCATCCTCCTTCAGCATCTCTTTGGCATTCTCGATGTTCTCAAGTACGTTCTTGTACTCTTTGTACACATCAACAACCTTCTCAAGCTCTTTATATTCTTTATTAAGCTTTACGTATTTCTTTGTGTCGGAAATAACCTCAGGATCGGTGATCTGCTGAGCCACCTCCTCGAATCGCAGTTTTATTCCTTCTAACTTTTCTAATAACGAACTTCCTTGCATAGTTGATTTTTTTTAATGAGCCAATGATCTAATGATGAAATGCTAAAATGATCTAATTCTGTAATTATCCAAAAATCTTATATCATTCTATCACTGAAGCATTGACACCTTAACACTTTAACCATAGAATCCCAGAGCCCTTTAATATTCGAACTCTCCGAACTCACTCTTAATGGTAAGTTTCTTTCCTTCATATTTTTCGCATCGTCCCACGATCCTGGCATCCACGTTGAACGATTTTGATACTTCGATTATACGCTGTGCATTCTCCTCGCTCACATATATCTCAAACCTGTGCCCCATGTTGAACACCTTGTACATCTCCTGCCACGATGTTCCCGACTCCTCCTGAATGATACGGAACAGAGGTGGCACATCGAACATGTTGTCTTTTATCACGTGCAGGTCGTCCACAAAGTGAAGCACCTTAGTCTGTGCTCCACCTGAACAGTGAACCATGCCGTGAATCTCAGACCTCATCTCGTCAAGTACCTTCTTCACTATAGGCGCATAAGTACGCGTGGGTGAAAGAACCAGTTTTCCTGCATCCATACCAACCTCATCAATAATGTCAGTCAGCTTGTAGCTTCCTGAGTAAACAAGTTCATCGGGCACATTGCCGTCGAAACTCTCCGGATACTTTTCTGCCAGATACTTATGAAACACATCATGACGTGCCGAAGTCAGTCCGTTGCTACCCATTCCGCCGTTGTACTCCTTCTCGTATGTTGCCTGCCCGTACGAAGCAAGCCCCACGATCACATCACCCGGCCGGATGGTGTGGTTCGAAATCACATCACTGCGTTTCATGCGACATGTAACAGTACTGTCGACAATGATGGTACGTACCAGGTCGCCCACATCGGCAGTCTCCCCACCTGTAGGCCATATGCTTACACCCATATCACGAAGCTCTGCAAGCAGCTCATCAGTTCCATTGATAATGGCAGATATCACCTCTCCCGGAACAAGATTTTTGTTACGCCCGATTGTTGAGGATACAAGAATATTATCGGTTGCACCAACACACAGCAGGTCATCAAGATTCATCACAATTGCGTCCTGTGCAATACCTTTCCAAACCGAGATGTCGCCTGTCTCTTTCCAGTACATGTACGCCAGCGACGATTTTGTTCCCGCACCGTCAGCATGCATAATGTTACAATACTCCTCTCTGCCTCCGATGATATCGGGAATTATCTTACAAAATGCTTTGGGATATAGCCCTTTGTCAATGTTTTTAATGGCATTGTGCACATCCTCTTTCGATGCTGAAACGCCGCGTAAATTGTATCTCGATTCTGAACTCACTGCTGATTGTTTTTCTGAATTGCAAAAGTAATATTAATAAATGAAACCTCAATGTACCAATCAAAACGAACATACAAATCTTTGTTGTTTTTTACTAATGCCCGAAAAAATATGCATTAACTAATCTATAACATATTTTTTTTTAGAAAAAGACAGGAGTTCAAAAACAAAACAGTTTTTTGAACAACGACATTGATTTAACTGACAGCAGCCTTTACATAATTCTGTTTCTGCACCGAAAGCAAAACACAGGAACAAATCAATCAATTCTCCTGGCGGCCCAGTTTATAGCATTTGTTATGTGCTCAATAATCAGAGGATCCTTAAAGGCATTATGGGTATGTCCGTAAACCGTATAAAACATCCGTATACCATCATTCTCTGTCCACCAGATAACAGGATAATCTCCCATTTTCCACTTGTCATTATTGCTTTTTTTTATGCTGTTTTCATCCAGATGGGCAAGCACATGCACCTTATCCCGGGGATTTGCCCTGAACGAGTAATATTCGTCCACGGTAGTGTATGATTTTTTGCCTTCAAACGGCTTCATTGCCGGATGGTCAAAATTCTCGAATACCACGGTTGCCTCCTGTGCCGGCGGATGTGTAAGAAAATATGCTCCGGTAAGGTTTCCGTAAAACGGCCAGTCATACTCAAAATCAGTAGCTGCATGAATACCGACAAATCCTTTACCTTTTTCTAACCACTTTTCAAAAGCCTTTTGCTCATCATCATTCAAAGCATCACCGGTAGGATTAAGAAATACTGCCACATCAAAAGTTTTCAGGAAATCATCGGTAAAAAGCGAGGCATCCTCAGTTGCTGTAATTACCCAGTTTTGTTTCGGGCTCTGGTCGTACAGCATCTTGATACCCGACGAGATTGATGCATGCCTGTACCCGGCAGTTTTACTGAAAATCAGGAGGTGTATCGGCTTGTCAAACTCTTTCTTTTTTTGCGAAAAACCTAATGTCACAGTCATTAGAAAAGCTGTAAATAAAATTATGATCTGCTTCATCCTAAATTGTATTTTAATTTTGACTTTAAAATTAAGTTTTTATCATACTTAATCTAATTTCCCCGTACTACAATGTAGCATAATATTCACTAAATCAGCACACCTCCTTTTTTCAAAAGAATAGAGCCGCATAACATTCAAATACCTGACAAAGACCATAATGTTTAGGATTCCGTCACATTCAATTTCCGTGCGGTTACAACTTTATTATCTCTGATTTACCTTTTGTTCTAACATACCCGCTAAGCACCACGTCGGCACCATCACTGAACTGAGCACTAATACGCAATGTATTTGTTCCCTCCGAAAGAATCAGTCCGTCAATATCCAACTTTACTTTTGTCTTGAACCTTCCTTTATCGTCGTATACAAGAACTTCATTCCCTCCGCGGTAAGTAATCTGCCAGTTGGGTTTCAGTACCTTATCAACAATTATTGTCCCCACTGAGTTAAACTCTATCGTAATTTCGTCAATTGTTCCCTCCTCGCCTACGGCACCAATAACAAAATATAGTGGTTCGCCACCTTTACTATCAAAATCCACAGTTACATCATTGGGCTGTCCGGGCTGTACCATAATATTCTCCAGCTCGAATTTCCTCTTATTGTAATACTGCAGCTCAAATGTTTTATCATCTTTTTTTCTAAGGCTGAACTCATTGTTCACATTTTTAAGCTCCTCCCGTTGTCCGGGTGTAAATATTTTTTTCAACCGTGCTTCCTCCCAGGTTCTTACAGCAAGAGCTATATCATCAAATTCGGGGTTATGCTGCATATCTTTCAGGTTGCTAAACAAAGCATATCCGGCATCATATCCGGCCGATCGTGCAAGCATAAACTCAAACTCCTGGAGTGTAGTATGCGAAGTAAGCAAAAACCACCCAAGCATATTCGGAGTATAGTTACGCTTCAGGAAAGCCTGATTCTTATATCTTGCATGGCCCTGACTTTTTGTAAAACCGCCATACCACGGCTCTCCCCAGTTAATGTATGAGTTATTGTGCCAATAGTAATGCTTAAGGCGTGAAGAGCCGTTTCTTACTTCATGTTCCACCTCTTTTAGAAATTCCTCACTAAAATAGTCCATTCCGAAATCTCCTTCGCCGGTACCATAGCCGCCTTCATGTCCGTCGAAATCCATCTGTCCGACACCTGTTTCATTGAAGAAATTCGACAGATAAAGAATCATATCTTTCTGCATCTGAAAATCAGGAAAGAACACTTTGTAAGCATGATCAACCAGACGGGCAACCTTTTCGCCCTCTTTGTGTGCTGATGCCTTGGTATTGTATGCTCCCCGCTTTACATTAAGCAGTTTATACGGTGCCTCTTTAGTTACCCCACGGAATTTAATCAACTCCTCACCTATCATTATCGTTTGATTGGTATTTTTATAATCGTAATCTTTCGGATCTTCAATAAAGATATCCTTATCTGTTTCCGATAACGGCTTTGCAAGCTTTGTAACAGCAAATTTCATCAACCCTTCGTCAGGCACAGGTGTTACAAACGGGTCATTGGTGGTAATAAAATTGGTAAGCGTATGTACTCCGACACGTATACCTTCTGCCGTTGCCTTATCAACACACTTTTTCATTCCGGAATAACCGTGTGGGAATTGTCTGTCAATAAGCTCAAAATGCCCCCAGTTCTTGAATGGATGAGCGTGATAAATAGTGTTGTATCCTAGCTTTTTTGTGTATTCAATTATTTCATCTATGTTCTCTTCGGTAAAGGTTGTGATAAGATATGGCTTATTCGCATCCGGACTTTTCTTAACCCACACATCGTTCAAGGTAGGATGTGGAATCCCCTCCCCCAACTCAATCTTCTCAATAACATCCAGAACTTTATCCTCGGTTGTACCAAACAATGCGATAGCACTTCCTTTCAAAGCTCCGTCACGATTGGCAGGAACATAAGCATCAGGAATACTGTTATTCCAGATGTTGTAAACTCGATCTTTATTCCTGTTTATACAATAGGCCTGCAATGCACTTCCGTACTCCTCCTTCGATGCCGTTGTTCCACGTGACGGATCAGAACCGTCAGGATTCACCAGTTTCCCGCCTGTTGTTTTTGCATTCAAACTCTGAATTCCTATAGCATAATCACCGTTTCTGACCACCCCAACAACTTCTCCGATTGTTTCACTTATCGACACGGGAAACGGGCCGTAAAACAACACATCCACCAGGCTTTCATTTTTCACTTCCTGTACTGTAAATGTCATATAATCGCCTTTTGAACCAACCGCCATCGTCACCTCTATCCCTTTTTCAAACAATATTCTCACCTCATTACCTTTCCACCTGGCAGATTTTGGGGAAAGAACACTCTCACCGCTTTTCACCCTGAGCAAATAACTTTCGGTATCTGGCGGAAGGTACTCTTTGTCTCCTTTTAATGAAACTATTTTCAGTTTCTTGTCAAATGTGACAGACAGGCCGTTTGTTGAAACAGTCTTTTGTGCAGTAAGCGCAGGTGTTAAAAACAAGATTAATAACATTAAAAACACCCTGATATCAGCAATTTTCTTCATTTTAATATTTTTAATTCGGTATAAATATACAACCTGTTAATTTCTTCTTAATAACTTTCATGTCAATAAATATTAAAAAAGTTTTACACATCTTACTTTTGCCTTGTAAGATTGACCAAGGGAATACTGTGAAAATCAGTAGCTGTCCCCGCAGCCGTAAGTTGTATCTCGGTTTTTGACACTGCAAGACCACTGTTCCGCCAAAAGCGGAATGGGAAGGTAAGTCAAAACGCAACAAGCCGGAAGACCTGTCTTTCTTACTTCACTATTCGTAGCTTTCGGGTGAAAAAGCTAACGGAAGACTGATCACCTTTCGTATTTTTTATTTACCCCCTTGCTACCATTAATTGTTTAACTTTTTAAATTTAAATTATTCAAGAATGAAAATTAATGGTAAGATTAAATCGGTACAGAAGCGTACCGGTATTATTGTTCCGTTCGACACCGAGAAAATTTCTTATGCTGTTTTCAGGGCATTAAGAGCCACAGGTCTTCCTGACAGGAAACTGGCAGATCAAATTGCAAACAACGTGCTCGACAAAATCAGCACGGAGGTCCCCAAAGTTGAAGAGATACAGGACCTGGTGGAGATGGAATTATTCAACCACAAGCTGTACAAAACGGCAAAGGCCTACATCCTTTACCGCAAACAGCATGAAGGAATGCGTAACGTAAAAGAGCTTTTCTCCAACATCGACATCATTGACGATTACATCAACAACAACGATTGGAGGATCAAGGAGAGTGCAAACTCTACCTACTCGCTGCAGGGAATGAACCAGCACGTATCGCAGATTATCAGCTCCCAGTACTGGCTTAACAAAATTTATCCTTCGGAGATCGGCAACGCCCACAAAAACGGCAAACTGCACATCCACGATCTTGGTTACGTAAGTGTTTACTGTGTAGGATGGGACCTGCAGGAGCTGATAATGGTAGGTTTCAAAGGAGTTCCGGGAAAGGTTGTGAGCAAACCGGCAAAACACTTCCGTACTCTGCTCGGGCAAATAGTAAACTTCTTTTACACTATGCAGGGCGAAGCTGCAGGAGCTCAGGCATTCTCTAACTTCGACACCTACCTTGCTCCTTTCATACGGCATGATAATCTTTCTTACAAAGAAGTGAAACAAGCTCTTCAGGAGTTTATGTTCAACATGAACATTCCGACACGGGTTGGTTTTCAGACTCCGTTTACAAACATCACGCTCGACCTTGTTGTTCCTGAAAACATGAAACTTCAGCCGGTAATAATCGGAGGCAAGATGCAGGAATCAACATACGGCGATTATCAGCATGAGATGGACCTTTTCAACAAAGCATTTGCTGAGATAATGACTGAAGGCGATGCTGACGGACGTATCTTTTCATTCCCCATACCAACTTACAACATCACGAAAGATTTTGACTGGAACAATGAATACCGCCAGCCGATATGGGAGATGACTGCCAAATACGGCATACCGTACTTTTCAAATTTTGTAAATTCCGACATGTCGCCCGACGATGTTCGCTCAATGTGCTGCCGCCTGCGCCTCGACACTACAGAGCTTAAATCGCGCGGTGGCGGACTGTTCGGGGCAAATCCTCTTACCGGTTCCATTGGTGTTGTAACTCTCAACCTGCCAAGAATCGGGTATCAGGCCCGCAACAAAGAGGAACTGTTCCAACGTATCGAAAAGCTGATGATACTTGCAAAAGAGAGTCTGGAGATCAAGCGCAAAGTAATAGAACGGCTCACCGAAAACGGACTTTATCCCTACTCAAAGTTTTACTTACGCAACATAAAGAAACGATTCGGCTCATACTGGGAAAACCACTTTTCAACGATCGGGCTTGTCGGGATGAACGAATGCCTGCTTAACTTTTTCGGTAAAGACATAACAACTGACGAAGGAAATGCTTTTGCCCGCGAAATAATGGACTTTATGCGCGACCGTCTTCAGGAGTTCCAGGAGGAGACAGGACATATTTACAACTTAGAGGCCACACCTGCCGAGGGAACCACATACCGCCTGGCAAAACTCGACAAAGCACAATATCCGGATATAATTACGGCTAATGAGTTTCAGGTTCGCGAACAGGGTGCAGCTCCGTACTACACCAACTCGAGCCAGCTGCCGGTAGGTTTCACCGATGATATTTTCAAGGCACTGGAACTGCAGGACAATCTGCAAACCAGATACACCGGAGGAACAGTTTTCCACACTTTCGTGGGCGAAAGCCAACTGCCGCCAGAGAGTGTTAAACGGCTTGTAAAGATGGTATGCGACAACTTCAAACTGCCCTACTTCACACTGTCGCCCACATTCAGCATCTGCCCCGAACACGGTTACATCTACGGCGAACACAAAACCTGTCCCAAGTGTGAGACCGAAGGCAGGGAAAACCGCTGTGAAGTTTACTCCCGTATCGTAGGATACCTCCGCCCAGTCGACCACTGGAACGACGGCAAGCAATCGGAATTCGACGATAGAAAACTGTTTGACAAGAAAATAGAAACAGAAGAAACGGTTTAAAAAGACATGAAGCCGTCTAAAAAGTGAGATTTCTCGCAAAGGCGCAAAGAAGAAACCACATTGTAAATCAAATATTTAACTTTGCAATCTCAGCGCCTTTGCGTGAGATTTCTTTTATTTCTGTTCTTTTTGGACATCCTCGTAAAAACTAAAACATATATGAAGATAGCAGGTTTCAAAAAACAATCATTGATCGACTACCCCGGACACATAAGTTCAGTGATATTCACACAGGGGTGTAATTTCAGATGCGGCTTTTGCCATAACCCGGACCTGGTTCTTCCCGAGAAATTCGGACACACATATCGTGAAGAAGAGATCTTTACATACCTGAAAAAATATGAATTAATACTCGATGCCGTATGCATCACAGGAGGAGAACCAACCATTCACAAAGACCTTCCTGTTTTCATTCAAAAGATCATCAATCTCGGATTAAAGATCAAACTCGACAGCAACGGCACAAATCCTGAAATGCTGAAACACCTGATCAGCAATAACCTCATCGATTTCATTGCTATGGACATAAAACACATCCTCGACCTAGGCAAATACAATGAAGCTACAGGAAATGTGATCAACCGGAAAACATTTGAAAAAATAAAATTATCAATTGAAATCATAAAAAGCTCCGGCATTGAATACGAATTCCGGACTACCGTAATGAAAGGGCTTCACACTATTGATGACATAACCTCTCTTAAAAACACCTTTAAAAGCAATTACAGGATCCAGAACTTTAATCCTGAAGTGGTGCTTGATACGAACACAAACTATTCAGCTTTTTCTCAGGAAGAAATTGATGCTTTACTCATAGGATGACTACCAATGATGGAATCCCCTAAAGTACTGAACATCATCAGATATCATTCGTCATTCCGAATCCCGTTTTACGGGATAAAGGAATCTCAAAACGGTTGAGATCGCTTCTTTCCCGAAAAAAATCGGGACAAGCTGCTCACGCTCATCGCGATGACGCTGATATTCCGTCATTTACTCATTATGCCCAAAACTGGGATGAATTCTCGTATAGTCATACGATGTATAACTCTGACTAACATCATTTTTTCATTTCCCTGATTTTAATACTTTTGCAAAAAACCAACAACTATGTCAGGGTTCAGCAAATATAAAATGCTATTCATTTTTGCACTTCACATCTACCTGAACATCAAGAACAGGGATGCGTTTTAACGATCCTTTATCCTTACCCCTCCGCCTGTTCAGCCGGACAAGCTAACGGGGAAATCATACATTTCACTTTTACCTTTTTACTTTATAAACTTTCAACTAAAATAATTTTGTTATGGAACTTCCATTTGCAGAATCATATAGAATAAAGATGGTTGAACCCATCAGAAAAAGCACACGTGAAGAGCGTGAGCAGTGGATAAAAAAAGCCAAGTACAACCTTTTTAATCTTCGCAGCGACCAGGTATTTATCGACCTGCTTACCGATAGCGGCACAGGTGCCATGAGCGACCGCCAGTGGTCGGCACTGATGCTGGGAGATGAGAGCTATGCCGGTGCATCATCGTACTACAATCTGAAGAATGCCATCAAGAACATAACCGGATTCGATTATTTTCTGCCAACCCACCAGGGACGTGCAGCCGAGAATGTACTGTTCTCAACCCTGATCAAGGAAGGCGATGTAGTACCGGGCAACTCACACTTCGACACTACAAAAGGACATATCGAATTCCGTAAGGCAACTGCCATTGACTGCACCATCGATGAGGCGTTCAACACAACACTCGAACATCCTTTCAAAGGAAATATTGACTTAAACAAATTGGAAGATGTATTCAAGAAATACCCGAAAGAGAGGATTCCTCTGATGATAGTTACCGTTACATGTAACTCATCGGGTGGACAGCCGGTTTCAATGCAGAACCTGAGAGAGGTTTACGCACTTGCTAAGAAATACGGCATCAGGGTCTTTTTTGACTCAGCCCGTTTTGCCGAGAATGCCTACTTCATTAAAATGCGTGAAGAAGGTTACCGCGATAAAACCATCAAAGAGATTGTGAAAGAGATGTTCAGCTATGCAGACGGAATGACCATGAGCAGTAAGAAAGATGCCATTGTAAACATGGGTGGCTTCATCGGTTTCCGCGAAGAGGAGCTGTTCAAAAAAGCGGCTCAGTTTAACATAATCTTCGAAGGTTACATAACCTACGGTGGAATGTCGGGACGCGATATGAACGCCCTTGCTCAGGGACTTGACGAAGGAACAGAGTTCAACTACCTTGAAACACGTATCAAGCAAACCGAGTATCTTGGCAACCGCCTGATCGAGTTCGGCATCCCCATTCAGCAGCCGATAGGCGGACATGCAATTTTTATTGATGCAAAGAAATTCCTGCCTAACATTCCTAAGGAGGAGTACATTGCACAGACACTTGCCATTGAGATATACAAAGAGGCAGGTGTACGCGGCGTTGAGATCGGAACACTTCTTGCCGACCGTGATCCGGTTACACGCGAGAATCGCTATCCCGAACTAGAGCTGGTACGTTTAGCGATTCCGCGGCGTACGTACACCAACAACCATATGGATGTTGTGGCTGTAGCCGTGAAGAATGTGTATGACCGCAGAAATGAGATAAAGAACGGATACCGCATCCTCAGCGAAGCACCGATAATGAGACACTTCACCGTGGAGCTGGAACCGGTGAGATAAAATTATTCAATTTGTAATGTAGGGACGCACGGCCGTGCGTCCCTACTGACAGTGATTTTTTTACAAAATTATCTTAAATAATTTCTTGTTAAGGGTAAAAAACTTTTGCTTTGCCTATTCATACTGCTACTCATAGGATGTCCAAAAAGTAAAAAAACAGACGTCATTGCGAGGAGGAACTACGAAGCAATCTCTTGATTATCAATGCTTGTGAATTTAGAGATTCCTTCATTTCATTCGGAATGACGACTTTTTGGACATCCTCATGAGTAGTAAAAATATTTTGAATGAAAGACCTTACCAAAGGAAAAGAAGCCGGTGTGATATTCAGGTTTGCCCTGCCTATGGTTATCGGCAACCTGCTGCAACAGATGTATCAGGTTGTGGACAGTATCATTGTAGGTAATTTTCTTGGTAAAGAGGCTCTTGCTGCACAAGGCGCATCCTTTCCCATTTTTTTCGCACTGATTGCATTTATAATCGGGATAGGCAGTGGTGCAACTGTTGTAATATCTCAATATTTTGGTTCAAAAGATTTGAAAAGTGTCAAAAAGGCTATTGATACTATTTTCATATTTTTATTTTTTGCATCTATTATTATTACAACTATAGGCCTGATTCTTAGCAATGAAATATTCACTTTGTTAAAAGTTGAACCAGAAGTTAAACCACTTGCCGAATCCTACTTCAAAATATACATGTCAGGTCTGATTGTATTTTTCGGTTTCAACGGTACAGCCTCGGTTTTGCGCGGCCTAGGCGATTCAAAAACACCATTGTGGTTCCTGCTTATTGCAACAGTAATCAACATAACTCTCGATCTGCTTTTTGTTGTAGTTTTCAAATGGGGCATTAAAGGAGCTGCAATTGCCACTGTTATTGCACAGGGCGTGGCCTTCCTGTCCGGTGCTATTTATCTTTCATACAAGCATCAGATAATTTCATTCAGGATATCATCTTTTCATTTCGACAGAAAAATATTTAACCAGAGCCTGAAAATCGGATTGCCCACAGGTTTTCAACAAACATTTGTTGCACTGGGACTTCTGGCCATGATCCGTATTGTAAACAATTTTGACACCAACGTTCTGGCAGCATATACCATTGCCAGCCGTATTGATGCCCTGGCTGCAATGCCCGCTATGAACCTTGCAAGTGCTTTGTCGGCATTTGTAGGCCAGAACATGGGAGCTGGATTGATAAACAGAATACGAAAGGGAATGATTTCAACACTCATGATGTCTGTTGCCCTTAGCATTATCGTAATTGCCGGAGTTTATATGTGGAGTGAACAGATAATAGGTATCTTCAACAAAGACCCCTTGGTAATAAAATACGGCACAGAATACCTTGTAACAGTAAGCTCTTTTTACATCATTTTTTCGTCAATGTTTGTAATCCACGGTACACTACGCGGAGCCGGCGACACATTCATCCCGATGTTCATATCGCTCTTTTCACTTTGGATAGTACGGATACCGCTTGCTGTATTTCTTTCAAAACATTTCGGAGTGAATGGTATCTGGTGGTCGATACCTATCGGCTGGAGTGTGGGACTGATGGGCTCATATGCCTATTTCCTTACCGGCAGATGGAAAACCAAAGGAGTGGTAAACAATATAGTAGAAACAGAATTGTAAATATCTACTTTTTTAAATCATTCAATACAGCCCTGAAATCTTCAGATGAGCAAACCATTCTGGCATTACTAAGATTCTCTATTATTTTTTCCACCTCAATACGTGCCTTTAAACCCGTAATCACTTTCTGAGTATCGTAAAAATTTTTATTAAGAAAATCTATAATCCTGATTATGTCGCCTTTATTACACTTTGAATCTACCGACATAAACAATACGTCGGCATCCTGCACTTTATGTACATTAATTAAAGATTCCAACTGAACCGATGCCCCCAGGTAAAGAACCCTGAAATTATCTTTTCTGGCAATAAGACTGTAAAACAGCAAACTTGTTTCCTGCCATGCACTTTCCGGCATAAAGAATATTATTCGTCTGCTGCTATTTTCTACCGGTGTTTCAATAACGCTGTCTATTGCTACTATTAACTTCTGACGTATAAGGTTAATAATAAAACTTTTCTGAGCTGGATTTATGGTTCCTGAATCACATAGAAAACCGATTTTATCAAGAAGAGGTGTCACTACCTGTTCAAATATTGATTCGATACCATTTTTTTTAATTGCACCGGAAATCACCTGCAGAAATGTTGTTTCATCAAGCGATAACATTGCCACAACCAGAGTTTCCACCAATATCTCATAATTATCAGAATCAACACTTCCGCTTATTACCAGCTCACGCAGTTCGTTGTCTGACATGGCTGCTATTCTGGATATCTTAAATCCTATCTGTTTAAGTATTGAGATATTAAGTATTCTTCTTAAATCGGCTTCACTGTAATATCTTATATTGGTTGGTGTGCGTTTCGGTTTAATAACATCATATCTGCGCTCCCATACTCTGATTGTATATGCTTTTATCCCCGACAATCGCTCCAGCTCTCCTATTGAATATCGATACATCAGTTAAATATTCTGGTTTTTCATTAACAGGTTTAACTTATCAACATATTACATTATACTTTGTTTAATCATTAATTGATTTTTTATCGCACTAAAAGATTAACTTTGCACTAAATATTTTAAATGCACAGAATATGATTTTTTCAATGACCGGTTACGGTAAGGCAACATGCGAGTTTCCGCAAAAAAAAATTAATATAGAAATCCGCTCACTCAACAGTAAACAACTGGATATCAATGCACGAATCCCCGGACTGTACCGGGAAAAAGAAATTGAAATACGAAATATGATTAGCAACCGCCTTTTCAGAGGAAAGGTGGATATAAGTTTTTTTGTGGAAGCAGAAACTCCCGATAAAGTAACTAAAATAAACACTTCCATTATTGAATCATATTACGAACAACTGAAACCGGTTGCTGAAAAACTGAATATTAATAATTCGGTTGATTACCTTAGAATAATAATGCCCCTGCCGGATACAACAAAAACTGAACAAACCGAACTTGACCCAAAAGAGTGGACTGAACTGAAAAAAGCTATCGAAAAAGCCATTGACGATATTGTAGAATTCAGAAAACAGGAAGGATTATCTTTGGAAAACGAAATCACACAACGTATAAAAAATATCAGCAACTTACTAAAAGAAGTTGAACCACTTGAAAAAGAAAGAATTGAAAAAATAAAAGAACGGCTCAATGACGGATTACAATTACTAAACGATAAAAGCAATATTGACGAAAACCGTTTTGAACAGGAGCTTATTTATTACCTTGAAAAACTTGATATAACCGAGGAGAAAGTACGTCTGGCTAACCATCTGAGTTATTTCCTCGAAACAATAAAGACAGATAAACCTGTCGGTAAGAAACTTGGCTTTATAACTCAGGAAATAGGCAGAGAAATCAATACTTTAGGTTCAAAAGCAAATGATGCAAACCTTCAGAGGATTGTAATAAAAATGAAAGATGAACTGGAAAAAATCAAGGAACAAATACTGAATGTCTTGTAATCAGGAAGAAAAAGAAAACAGAACCAGACAGAATGAGGCAAAACCAATATTGATTTAAAAACTAAAACATTAAAAACAATATTTAATATTCAGATGAACCCAGGCAAGCTCATAATATTCTCAGCCCCGTCAGGTGCCGGTAAATCAACAATCGTTAATGCCCTTTTGAAAAAAAGAGACGACCTTGAATTTTCAATTTCGGCAACCAGCCGCCCTCCGCGAGGAAATGAAAAAAACGGAAGAGAATACTATTTCCTGTCACCAGAAGAATTCAGAAAAAAGATTGAAAACGGAGAATTGCTTGAATGGCAGGAAGTTTACAAAGACACCTATTACGGAACACTGAAAAGCGAAGTTGAACGCATAACAAAAAAAGGCAAAAATGTGGTTTTCGATGTAGATGTAGTCGGCGGTTCAAACATAAAAAAGATGTACGATGGCAGAGCTCTGGCCATCTTCATCAAACCGCCGTCAATAGAAGAACTGCATAAACGGCTTGTTTTACGCGGAACCGACTCACCTG
The DNA here is from genome assembly GCA_013153405.1 of Chlorobiota bacterium. Classification (GTDB taxonomy): domain Bacteria; phylum Bacteroidota; class Bacteroidia; order Bacteroidales; family Marinilabiliaceae; genus JAADEM01. Next base: position 6,178 of record JAADEM010000088.1, on the reverse strand, counting down.
AAAAAATAAAAGAACGAATTGAAAAAGCATCATTCGAAATGACTTATGCTGATAAATTCGACGTGGTGATAGTAAACGACGACCTTGATGAAGCAATAAAAGAAACAGAAAGAGTCATAAATGATTTTTTGAAAAAAACTGACCTTGAATAATTTCTCAGAAAATATCGGATTGTTTTTCGGATCATTCAATCCCGTTCATATCGGACACGTATTAATTGCAAATTACATGACGGAGTTTGAAGGAATGAACGAAATATGGTTTATTGTGAGTCCGCAAAATCCGTTCAAAGAAAAGGAAAACCTTATACCGGAAAATCACCGGTTAAAAATGGCTGAGATTGCAGTTAATGAATTCACAAACATTAGAGTCAGCAATATCGAATTTTCAATGCCTCTTCCATCATATACCATTGATACATTAATCCTTCTTGAAAAAAAATTTCCGGATAAGAATTTTCATATTTTAATGGGCAGCGATAATATACTTCATATCAAAAGGTGGAAAAATGCCGCTGCCATTATTAATAATTACAGTAAACTGGTTTATCCCAGAACAGGTTATCCAGTCGACAAAAATACGTTGCCGCCAAAAACAAAATTAACGAATGCTCCCGTAATCGATATTTCCTCTACGATGCTGCGCAACTGGATATCAAAAGGCCACAACATAAGGGCTTTTCTGCCATCAGGCGTATATGAATATATAATCACTAACCGGCTTTATCGATAATTCTTTATAAAAATCCTTTATAAAACTCCCAAAGAATTATTCCGGCACTTACCGAAATATTAAGTGAATGCTTTGTTCCTTCCTGAGGAATTTCAATGGCCATATCACACATATCCACAACTTTTTGCTGAACTCCCTTCACTTCATTTCCAAACACAAGAGCATACTTTTTATCCTTTAAAACCTCCACATCAGGAAGCATTACACTGTTTTCAACCTGTTCAATACTGCAAACTGTATAACCATGTGCTTTTAATTCTTTTACAGCATCCGCAGTATCCTCCCGGAATGACCAGTTGACTGAATCCTCGGCTCCCAAAGCTGTTTTATGAATCTCTTTATGAGGCGGTGTTGCAGTAAAACCGCAAAGAATAATCTTTTCTATTCTGAACGCATCCGATGTCCTGAATACCGAACCTACATTGTTCAGGCTTCGTATGTTGTCTAACACAACAGTTACCGGAATTTTATCAACCCGTTTAAATTCCTCAATTGTAAGGCGGTTCAGCTCACTGTTTTTTAGTTTCCTCATTTTATTTTTATTTTGTAGTGACAAAAATAGTACAATTCCTGTTTGTTATTGTATGGAAAACTATTACATTTAGCCACATATTTAGATACATTAATAAAAAGTATTTTAATCATATGAATATTCACGAATATCAAGGGAAAGAGATTTTAAAATCTTTTGGAGTTCCCATTCAGGAAGGCATAGTTGCCGAAACTCCTGAAGAGGCTGTTGAGGCAGCAAAAAAACTGCAGGAGCAAACAGGTACAGGATGGTGGGTTATAAAAGCCCAGATTCACGCCGGAGGACGCGGTAAAGGCGGCGGTGTTAAACTCGCCAAATCACTCGACGAAGTTAAAGAGATTTCATCTCAGATTCTGGGTATGACTCTGGTTACACACCAGACTGGTCCGGAAGGAAAACTGGTACGAAAAGTCTTAATTGCACAAGACGTATATTATCCCGGCGAAAGTGAACCGGATGAGTTTTACATGAGTGTCCTGCTTAACCGTGCCACAGGAAGAAACATTATTATGTATTCAACCGAAGGCGGTATGGATATTGAAACTGTTGCCGAAAAAACACCTCACCTTATTTTTAAAGAGGAGATTGATCCTGCAACAGGAATTCTTCCTTTCCAGGCACGACGCATTGCCTTCAACCTGGGTCTTTCAGGTCAGGCATTCAAGTCAATGGTGAAGTTCGTAACTGCGCTTTACAATGCATACGACAAAACCGACTCATCTCTGTTCGAGATCAACCCGGTTTTGAAAACTTCAGACAACAAGGTTATTGCTGTTGATGCCAAAGTAAATCTTGATGACAATGCTCTTTACCGTCACCCTGATTACGCAGCAATGCGCGACCTGGCTGAAGAAGACCCTGCAGAAACAGAGGCTTCAAAACACAATCTTAATTTTGTGAAACTTGACGGAAACGTAGGTTGTATGGTTAACGGAGCAGGCCTTGCTATGGCTACAATGGATATCATCAAGCTTTCTGGCGGAGAGCCGGCTAACTTCCTTGACGTTGGTGGTGGTGCCAGTGCCGAAACAGTTGAAGCAGGCCTTAAGATCATTCTTGCCGATGAAAATGTAAAGGCAATTCTTATCAACATATTCGGTGGTATCGTTCGCTGCGACCGTGTTGCAAACGGTGTTGTTGAAGCATACAAGAAGATTGGTGAAATCAATATTCCTATCATTGTTCGCCTTCAGGGTACCAATGCTGAAGAAGGTAAAAAAGTTATTGATGAATCAGGCCTGAAAGTTTACTCAGCCATAACTCTTAAAGAAGCAGCCGACCTTGTTCACAAGGTGCTGAACTAATTTAAGTAATATACATCTTAAAAGGCCTGGCGTTAATTTTCGTCAGGCCTTTTTTTTATTTTTGACTAACTGGTTTACCTTGTAGAAACACACAATCGTACGTTCCTAACAACAGGTTTATATTTTACAATACACCTGATATACAAATTATAAAATCAACCTCTTCGTTTCTATGTTTTGACAAACACCTCATCATCCCCTAAATTTGTATTCTTAAGTAACTTTCCAAAAGATGACTGAAGAATTCCTGCATTTTTTATGGGGCAACAGGTTATGTTACCAATCGGGTCTGAAAACGGCTGATGGCACATCGTTTGAAATAATTCATCCCGGTATTATCAACAACGATGCAGGCCCCGATTTTTTTAATGCAAAAATAAAAATCGGCAATACCCTATGGGCTGGTAATGTTGAAATTCACACACGTGAAAGTGACTGGTACCGCCACAAACATCAGAACGATCCGGCATACAACAATGTCATACTTCATGTTGTACAGGAAAAAAGCAAAGGAACAATCAACAGTAAAGGAGAAAAAATACCTGTATGGCAAATGATTTATAACGAAAAGTTCTTGTATAATTACAATGACCTGCTGGCCAAAAACAGCTTTATAGCTTGTAAAGATCAACTTCATAAAATCTCACATTTCGAATTTGAACAATGGCTTGAACGAATACTGATAGAAAAAATTGAAACAAAAACTTCAGATATTGAAAGGTACCTTTCTTTTTCAAACGGAGACTGGAATGAAGTATTTTACATTACCCTTGCACGAGGATTTGGTTTCGGGGTAAACAATGAACCTTTTGAGATGCTTGCACGCAGTCTGCCCTTCAGAATCTTACTAAAGCACTCTGACAATATTCTGCAATTGGAAGCTCTACTACTGGGACAGGCAGGTTTACTCAACAACATTAAAACACCTGACGAATACACATCTGCTCTGATATCCGAATACAAATTCCTGTCACAAAAATACAGGCTGAAAAGAATAGAAAGCGGCACCTGGCGTTTTTTAAGGCTTCGCCCTGCCAATTTCCCTTCTTTGCGTATAGCACAGTTTTCAATGCTTATACATAAGTACAACGGCAGATTCGACAGTCTGACAAATAATCCTGATTTAAAACAAATTGAAAAAATGCTGCAGTCGGGAACCTCCGTATACTGGAAAAACCATTACCGTCCGGGCAAAAAATCTAAAACTACTTCGGACAGACTGCTCGGTAAAAACTCAATCCGACTCATCATGGCAAACTCAATAATTCCCTACATCTTTGCTTTTGCCAAACATAAAAACAACCCTGAATTAAAAGAAAAAGCACTGAACATGCTCTCATTACTTCCCCCTGAAAACAATACAATTACAAAAAAATGGTCAGAGCTGTCATTCAGGCCAATTGATGAGGGGCAGGCACAGGCCTTAATTTTTTTGAAAAATTACTACTGTAATCATAAAAAGTGTTTATATTGCCATATAGGACGAAAACTGATAATTAAAATGTAAACACCGATAATCAGCTTTAGTATTTTTTAATCCTATGTATTATTTTTAAACACGATTATATAAAAAGCATAAACTTTGGACAACGTAAAATCCTTATATCTCCACACCCTTAAAACTTTATACATAACTGTCAGCCTGATGGTATTCATTATATCTTCGGGAACCATTGGCTATATGTTAATCGAGGACTACAATTTCCTGGATGCACTTTACATGACGGTTATAACAATTGCCACTGTAGGTTTCAGAGAGGTCAATCCACTTTCCGACGGAGGAAAAATATTTACAGTATTTCTTATTATCATTAGTTTCGGTATATTTGGATATGTTGTATCATCTATTACCCGTTTAATATTTGAGGGCGTTTTACATCAATCATATAAAGAGTATCAGGTGAGAAAAAAAATAACAAAATTAAAGGATCATGTAATTGTCTGCGGATACGGCCGTAACGGATATCAGGCAACAATGGAACTTATCAGCCATGATGAAAAAGTTGTTGTGGTTGAAAAACGGGAACATGTTGTGGAACGAATTCTGGAAGAACCGGAACTTTTATATGTAATGGGTGATGCCAGTTCGGAAGAGGTACTGGAAGTTGCACAAATACGCAAAGCAAAAGCCCTGATTACTGCCCTGCCAAACGATGCCGACAATATATTTGTAGTTCTTACTGCGCGGGAAATGAACCCGGGACTGAAAATCATAAGTCGTGCAAGTAATTTTGGTTCCGATGTAAAACTACGTCGCGCAGGTGCTACAAATGTGATAATGCCAGACCGTATCGGAGGACAACGAATGGCCAAACTAGTTGCCCAGCCTGATGTAGTTGAATTTGTAGAGTATATTTTATTGCAAAAATCAAATGACGTTCAGCTTCTTGAGATAACCTGCAACAACATGCTTGAGAGCAATCTGAAAAAAACCATACGAGAACTCAAACTTCGTGAGTTGTCAGGTGCAAATCTGATTGGAATAAAAACAGAAGACGGCAGCTATATTTTTAATCCTTCTCCCGATATTGAGATTACCAGAAAAGATAAACTTTTTGTAATAGGAACACCCGGACAGCTCAGTAAATTTGAAAAAGTTCTGAATGAAGGAATCTGAAAAAATATACATTAATGCAACTTTGGTTCGTTTTTTGAATGTAAATAAATATTAACACTTTTTTATAAATCTATAAATAATTCAGTTATGAAAATTAAAAGAACCATTGGAATAAGCTTACTGGTAATGCTGATAGCATTCGGATTTGAAGGATGTAAATCGAAACAAAAGGTAAGCGCAAAAGATGCCGTCGGCAAAATGATGGACGATTTGCCATGCACCAAAGAGGGACGCTCAGATAAAAAATATTTCCGCGCTTCAAGTATGGCTACAAGTACAGATCTCCAGCTTTCGAAAGAAAAAGCATTACTACTTGCCAAACAACGCCTCGTTACCCTCATCAAATCAACTACCAAGAGTGTGACCGACAGATACATTAATGAAAGAGGATTCAGCAATGTAAGTGAAGTGGAAAGTAAATTTGAAAACATTACCCGTGAAGTTGCAAATGAAACACTGAGCAATGTCGTTGTGGTATGTGAAAAATCAAGTGTGCTCGACGATGGAAGATACAACTCTTTTATTGCCATTGAAGTAAACCGTGACGATGTTCTTACCGGTATGGAGCAGCGACTCTCAAATGATAAAAAACTTCAGGTCGATTACGACAAGAAAAAATTTGAAGAAATATTCAACGAGGAAATGGAAAAAATGAAAGAAGAAAGAGGTTATTAAAAGTACCAAATTCAATATCGCAAAGAGGATGTCCAAAAAGTATAAATCCGACGTCATTGCGAGGAGGAACGACGAAACAATCTGCTGTGAATCAACACAAAAGCTTTATGAGATTCCTTCACTCCGTTACCAATGACGGAATCACTTAAAATACTGATTATCAACAAGACTTATGCGTCTTTGCGAATCTGTCGGTAGACGGGTGAAGCAATCTTAAAGCGGTTGATATCGCTTCTTCGCTCCCGCTCATCGCGATGACGCTGATGTTCCGTCATTTACTCATTATGCCCCAAAATTTGGGGTGAATTCTCGGAATGA
>JAADEM010000175.1 GCA_013153405.1 Chlorobiota bacterium | reverse complement strand
GTTTTTTGCCCTTGTCATCGCCACATAAAGTTCCCGTTTTTTACTTTCGTCGTTAATCTGAAATTTGTTTAACATCAGATAAACATTATCGAATTCTTTGCCTTTAGATTTATGTATTGTGGAAACGATTATGGTATCTATTCCACCTGAAATAAAATCTTCAAGTCTCGATTCGTGTATAAAAACTTCAAAATCAGATTTATATTTTTTCTTTGGATTGCTTAATTCAAAATCTTTTATGAGATTAATGCTGGCTTCAAGTTTTGAGCTACGTGAAAACTTTTTAGCAAGGTCGGATTTTGCTTTGTTCCATTTTTCATCACTGATAACAAACTCATCCTCTTTCAGGTCAAGGCAGTATAAAAAATAACGTATCTCATAAAGGTTAAATAACGAAAATCCATCGTTAGTCTGTATTAGTTTTGCATAAAATCCGTTTTTTATAAGCTGTCCGGCAATTTGCAATGCTTCATCATTTGTTTTGGTCATAACACAGGTTGTACCGGATAACTCACTTTGCATAATATCTTTTACAATGGGTTGTATCAGGTATTTCGATGTGTATTTTATAATCTTAATTTTCCCGTCATCTTTTATCATAGGAACAACAGGTTCTGTTTTCAGACGGTTTTTTATTGATAATGCAAACCGGTTAGTGAATTCAACCATATTTCTTTTACTACGATAATTTTCAGTCAGTTCATATTTCACAGCACCTTTTTCGGTAATGAATGATTCAAGATATTTCGAACTCGAACCTCTGAATTCGTATATATTCTGGTCATCGTCACCTACAGCAATAATACGCATATCGTCGTTGAACTCCGAAAGTGTTGATATCAGTTCATACTCATCAGCATCCATATCCTGGGCCTCGTCGATAACCAGAACTGTTTTTGTTATTCTGTTCGGTTCAACATCGCCCGATTTTATTTTATCTATCGTTGTACGGATTATCTTATCCGATTTTTCTATATCACCTACTTTCCCTAAAAGGTCGAAACAATATGAATGAAAAGTTTTAATCTCAACAAAGTTGGCAGCATTCCCGATCAGCTTCAGAAGACGTTTTTTAAACTCGGTTGCTGCTGCTCTCGAGAATGTAAGCATAAGAAGTTGTTCATGCTTAATATCTTCCATAAGGAGCAGGGAAGCCAGTTTGTGTACGAGTAGTCTGGTTTTGCCGCTTCCCGGGCCTGCAGCTACTACAATGTGTTTTGAATCTCTGTCTTTTATTATTTTCAACTGAGCCGGAGAAAGCTCGCCGAACAGCTGCCTGAATTTTCGCGGGGTAATATTTCTTTTAATTTCATTCTGTCTGTCGCCTTTAAAGTATTTTTTCAGAAATATATCGTAATTCAGTTGAAAATAATCTTCTACAAACAGCAGAGCATCCCTGTAGTCGTTTATCATTTTTTTTGCGTATTCACCTACAATATGTATTTGCTGAACCTTGTTCTCATAAAACTGTTTCAGTTTTTTATAGTCTTCGGTCTTGTATCTTTTTTTGTTGTCTTTTTCTATCCGCTCAATCGATAATTTATTGTAGACAACGAGGAATCCACCTTCTAATTTTAAAGCATCTATTCTCGACAAGTAAAAGAGGGTATCTTCGATATCGTTCAGGTTTATGTCACGAGTTAAAAAACCACTGTTTTTATATGCTGTTTTTAGCTCGTGAACTGAGAACTCAATTAATATCTCTTCCTTGTTTCTCTCATATTCATCAGGGTTATTTTCTATTTTAAAATAAAGATAGTCGATGATGAATCCTGCGAGTTCACGGCGTTTTTCCAGTTTATCCTTTAATTCGGATTTATTGTGAAGTAATGCAATCTTGATATGATTCTTCGAGAAATCAAGATTCTTTTGTTTTGCCCAGTTCTTGATAGCCCAAAAATTAAAGATGGTTTTTATTTTGTTTACGGAGCAGTCGGTGATTCCTTCTTCTTCAATTTCCTGATTAAGTTGTTTAATATTCAGTCCGGTTGTTTCAGTATCAAATCTATTCAGGAGACTGTTTTCAATTTCAAGATATGACTTTACAATTTTGCGTGATTGTTTGTTACTGCCGGTTTTGATGAATGCAGTCAGGTCTTTTGTGTCGGCAAGGATTTTTTCTTCACGAAGCAGGTTAATTACTTCGATAACCTCTTCTTTAACAATGCCGAGATGATCAGAAATGTAGTCAATCCTTGATTCGGCTTCCTCTTCGTTAGCCCTGTTACGGCTTTTGCTCGAGAAAAGTTTTTTAATGATTCTGACTGCATCCTGTTTTTGTTTTTCGTTGAAGCGGAAAGAATTGTTTATTTTTTCAATAGCTTCCTGTGCATTTTTTGATAAAATGCTGTTGGCAAAAATACGGGGAATGTTATGTCCTCTTTTTATATATCCTGATTCTTCGAGAGCGGCAATGGCGGTTTTTACTCTGGTCTCTATTTCGGCAACACTGTCATCCCATCCGGCTTTGCGGGCTATCTCAAGTGCTGAGTTCGATACTCTGGAACGAAACCGGGTCATATCCTTTATGGCTTTCCAGACCTGTTGTATCTCTTTAATGTTAAGTTTGGTCTGGTTAAGCAGTATAAAATGCTTGCTGAGATCTTCTTCGTTAAACAGTACATAACATTCAGCTTCGATATTCTCGTCACGACCTGCCCGTCCGGCTTCCTGAATATAATTTTCAAGAGAGTCGGATATTTCGTAATGAATAACAAGTCCTACATCTTTTTTATCTACTCCCATACCGAAAGCCGAAGTTGCAACCATTATCTGAATGTCGCCATTTATGAATGCGTCCTGATTTTCGGTTTTTTCACGGTTATCCATTTTACCGTGATATGGCCTGGCAGTATATCCGTCATTGGAAAGTCGTTCGGCAATGCGGTAAGCTTTCATCGTTCGGGATACATAAATAATAGTGGGGCAGTTCTGACGGTCTATCAAGTCACGAAGGGTATTGTATTTTTCTTCTTCGTCATTTTTAGGATAAACCTTGAATTTCAGGTTTTTCCGTGTTGCTTGTGTTTTAAATGTTTCAAGCTCAATGTCCAGCTTCTCTCTGAAATAATTTTTTATGTCTTCTATTACATTTTGCTTGGCAGTTGCCGTAAAACAGGAAACGGGAATGTCCTCTTCAATATTTTTCTTCTCCTTTAGTGATTTGATAAAGTCTCCGATATACAGATAATCGACTCTGAAATCCTGTCCCCAGGCAGAAAAGCAGTGAGCTTCATCAATAACAAAGCGAACAATGTATCGTCCTGCCAACAGATGTTCGATAGTTTTTGAACGTAGTGATTCGGGAGAGATATACAGAATTGATGCAGAACCGTCGGCAACCCGTTCAAATGATTTTGCCCTTTCAATGGGATCGAGCAGTCCGTTTATGGTTACAGCATCAGTAATTCCTGACTTTTCCAGATTGTCAACCTGATCTTTCATTAATGATTGTAAGGGTGAAATAACAACAGTAAGACCTTTTACCGTTTCACCCTGCATAAGTGCCGGAAGCTGAAATGTGAGAGACTTGCCGCCACCGGTAGGAAATATCGCTAAAAGTGATTTGTCTTCAATTGCTGCCTGTGCCGCTTTTTCCTGCAATGGCTCATCATTGTATGTTCTGAACGAATGGAACCCAAAAAACTTTTTTAATCCTGAATAGATATCCAGCGATTGGTTACAGTAACTGCATCCGGTAATGCATGGATTATTCCGAAGAAGAAACATAATCCATTGTACATCGGGATAGCGTTTTAACACCCAGGGTGGTGTTATTGAATAACGGTCGTGGATATCAATTAATGCCAGGCAGTATGCTAATTCAACCGGATGATTTTCAATAATACTTTTAAGATGTACATTCCGGCAAATTTCATTTTCAAATCTTGTAAATATAAGTTCCTCCAGATCTCTGTATTTTTCGGGTTTGTAACCTGTAAATCTGAATAGTTCCATAAAATGTTCATCACCGGCCAAAAGAGTGTAATAGATGTGTTTTAGTTCCGAATCTGTATTGTTGAACCGTGAAATTTCATCAAAAAAAAGGTCTTTTGATTTTATTGCATCATTCAGCGGGTTATTAAGTTCATCAGTCTGAAGTTTGTCATCTTTAAGAAGATGATGATATGGTTTTGCCGGGAATAGTAAGGGCGACCAGAATAGAGTGTCGATGAAGCCATAAGAATGAAGATCTGTATGTCTTGATAAGTGTTTCAGATCGTGTTCGATGATGTTATGTCCGCAAATGAATTCCGAATCTTCAATGAACTCATTGAATTGATTAATGTTATTTGAGTGAAAGGTATCTCCGTTAACTTTTATTGCTCCGATATCCAGTATCCTGTCTGACCTGACTCCTGTTTCTATATCAATAAAAGTTATGTTTTTCATTAGACTTGATAACGTTTTAGGTGCTAATATAAATTATTGTTTGGAAATGTTTATAAATTTCGTTAATAAAGGTGTATTGTTTACTATTTAATTACATGTAACTGCTATGTCGTTTTTTAAAATAACTTTAATGAAAATATTAAGTGGCCGATTCATACGGTTATTTTTTATTTATCTTTAACCCAAAATGGTCATTAGAATTGTAAAACAATTCTAAATGCTCATCGATTAAGACATTCATCTGTTTTGTCTATCGCCAAAACAGTGAATCTCTAAATCAGGGTTACCCCGCATGGGGTCTTTAGTTCAGCGATTTCATCGCTTCCTAACGACCAATTTGGGTTTAACAAACCATTTAAACCATTCAAAAATGAGACCACATATCGGATTATTTTCAGTTTTTTCAATTTTGCTTTTTTCGTTTAATGTTTTTTCTCAGGAGAAAAAGCCCTTGGATTTTTCGGTTTACGACGGCTGGAAATCAATTTCAGTACAAAAAATATCGAATGACGGCAAGTGGGTAACATACGAGATAAATCCGCAGGTGGGTGACGGATATGCTTACTTGTACAATGTGGAGCAGGGAAGAACAGATTCTGTGCCGAGAGGGAAGTCACCTGTGTTTAATGCCGGCAATTCATTCTGGGCTTTGAAAATTGTGCCTCAGGCCGACAGTATCAGAGCCTTGAAACTAAAAAAAGTAAAGAAAGATAAATTCCCGAAGGATTCGCTTCTTGTTAAATCTCTGGAGTCAGGAAGTAGTCGAAGCTTTTCTAAGATAAAAGAGTTCTATGTGCCGACCCATGGTGGTGAGTTTGTTGCCGTGCTGTTTGATAAATCGGCTATAGAAAAGGATACAACACAAACAAAGAAGGACGAGGAAAAAGATAACGAGAAGAAGAAAGACAAAAAGAAAAAGTTTGAATCGAAAGGAACACCGTTTATGGTTTATGTTCCAGCAACTAACGATAGTATTGGATTTGAAAAAATAACAAAATACAGCGTTGCAAAGAATGGAGGTGGCGTTTTTGCTGTTCAGAGTGATGGTGATACCACTGAGGTTTCTGCAGTGCTTCGTATTCATACCGACGGCAGTGCTCCGGATACTTTGTTCCGAAAAACAGGGAATATAGCAAAAATCAAGGCATCATACGATGGGCAGCAGTGCGCATTTCTTTTCTCTCCTGACACGTCTGACTCAAAGGTTTACCGGCTTTATCTGTGGAATGAAAAATATGAAGAACCGGTAATGGTGATGGATACAGTTAGTACCGCACTTCCGCAGGAGTGGAGTGTTCTGAAAAAAGGTTCTCTCTCTTTTTCAAAAGACGGCCGCAAGCTGTTCTTTGGCGCAGGTAACAGGCCAAAGCCGGAGCCAAAGGATACACTGACCGAGGATGAGAAAGTTCACGTTGATATCTGGAGCTGGCAGGATAAAGAAATTCAGCCAATGCAAAAAAAACGTTTGTCGAAGCAGAAGGACAGGGCCTATCGTTGTGTATATAATGTGAAGGAGAGATCGATTGTTCAGCTTGAAAGCAAAGTTTTACCGAAAGTATCTGTTCAGCAGAATGGAGATTTGGATATTGCTTTGGGTTATGATGACGGGCCTTACAAAAGGGCATCGAGCTGGAATGGTAAGTGGTGCAACGATGTTTACAAAGTTAATTTGCTTACAGGAGAAAAAATACTTTTGAAAAAAGAGTTGTGCGGAACAAGTTCGCTTTCGTTCAATGGTGAGTGGTTTGCATACTACGAGCAGGAAGATAGTAGTTACTACGCGGTCAATACAGCAAGCGGAGAGATACGTAAGATTAGCTCCGGAGTTGATGTGCTGTTGTGCGATGAACTTAATGATGTGCCAAATCCTCCGGATGCATACGGCATTGCCGGGTGGTCGCTTGATGGCAAGAGTCTTCTTGTGTATGACCGCTTCGACATATGGAAGCTTGACCTTACAGGAAAGAAAGATCCGGTATGTATAACTTCAGGCAAAGGCAGGGAAAACTCAACAAGGTTCAGGTATGTTAAGCTTGACCCGGATGCAAAAGGAATTGACCTGAAAGAGAGCATTATGCTTCAGGGATTTAATGAAAAAGACAAGTCTTCAGGTTTCTATGCTTTGAAAAATGGACATATGCAGAAACTGGTTTGGGGTGATTTTTACACCTACAATCCACGAAAGGCAAAAGATGCGGATGTTGTTATTTGGCAGAGGTCAACATTTATCCGGTATCCCGAGCTTGAAGTTACTGACCTGACATTTAAAAATTCAAAAAAGATAACAGTAACCAATCCTCAGCAGAGTGAATACAACTGGGGGCGTACGAAACTGGTTGACTGGATAGCTGCCGACGGTAAAAAACATCAGGGAATATTAGTTACACCCGAAAACCTTGATACAACAAAAAAATATCCTGTTGTAGTTTACTTCTATGAGCGTTCATCGGACCGGCTTTATCGTTACTATGCGCCAAAGCCGAGCCGCTCGACAGTAAACTGGACATTTTATGCCAGTAACGGGTATGTGATTTTTGTACCTGATATATATTATCGTACGGGCGATCCGGGTTTGTGTTCTTATGAGGCTGTTGTAACCGGTGCTCTTGCTATGGCCGATCGTTATAAATTTATTGATGTTGATCGTATGGCATTACAAGGGCAAAGCTGGGGCGGATATCAGACGGCCTTCCTTGTTACACGTACCAATCTGTTTAAAGCAGCAATGGCCGGAGCTCCTGTAAGCAATATGACAAGTGCCTATGGCGGTATACGCTGGGGAACAGGTATGAGCCGGATGTTTCAGTACGAACATACCCAGAGCCGAATTGGTGGAACTCTTTGGGAGAAAACTCTTAAATACATTGAGAATTCTCCGGTGTTTTACGTTCCGCAAATAGAGACTCCCTTGCTGATAATGCATAACGATAACGACGGTGCTGTGCCCTGGTATCAGGGAATAGAATTTTTTATGGCACTACGCCGTCTCGACAAGCCGGCCTGGATGCTTGTGTACAATAATGAGGAGCATAACCTTACTCGCCGTGCCAACGAAAAAGACCTTAGTCGCCGTATGATGCAGTTCTTTGACCATTACCTGAAAGGAAAACCGATGCCGGTGTGGATGAAAAAAGGTATTCCTGCTACCGAGAAAGGAGAGAAGCTGGGTTATGAGATGTGTGAATAATTCTATGGTACTATTGTTAAAATGTTAAAGAGTTAAGTGGTGAGTTGTTAATTGAGGTTTTGCCTGTTGGCAGATAGGGGGTGTTGGTTCTTTGTTACAGTAGTTTCAGGGGTGGTACTGAACATTGATTACTGCCATACTGGAGACTGATTACCCTTCGTGTTTCTACCTTGCAGCTCAGGATTTTTGTTTCTGTACCTTTAAATTCCCTGCGTGAAGCAAAGAGAATTTAAACGGTAAAAGTATGATTCCACATCAGAGAGGGGGCATAAAAAAGCCGGAACTGAAGATTCAGACCGGCTTTTTTATTTATGCAATCGAGTAGTTTATTGTTGTTGTTTCTTTTTTCTTGAAATGTATCCTAGTACATCATCATAAATCAGAGTTACATAGTACAAACCACCAATTTGAGAACTTCCGAAACTGGTAGTGTAGTAATGGTTTGTAAGGTTTGAAGCTCCGAGTTTAATTGATGTGTTGATTGACGGAAACTTATATGTTGCGTGAGCATCGATAGTGGCATAAGCAGGTATCTCTGCTGTTCCGAATGAACCTTCCCATGTAAAAGAACTTTGCCAGTGAAAGTTAACATTGAACCCTAGATTTTTAATAATTCTGTTGTGTCCGATAGATATATTGGTCCGGTATTCAGGTGTGTTATAGTTTGCTTCAACTCCGGGATCGTCAATTCCGTCAAGAAGCTGATTGTTTGCAACATTAGCTTTTAAAAGTATTCCGTTACGGAACAGATAATCGATACTTAAAGCCCATCCCATTGAAGTTACATTGTTATCAGTTGAAAAGTATGTCTGATAAACAGTATAGGAATCATTTTCATCGGGATTAGGTGTGTCGTATTGAGCAAGAAGCTGTGATGCTTCGAAACCTTTATATCTGTTGTAATAAATATATGCATCAATAAACAGCTTTTTGTTAAGAAGCAGACCTTTGTATCCAAGCTCTGTTGAAGCTACTTTCTCTACATCCAGTGACGGAAGTTCCATCGGACCATCATCAAGGACCGGCTTGTCTTTGTATGGGTTGCTTCCGCTCATCGGGAATAGGTATGTTGTGTTAAAGTTGTACATATTCCTTACTTTTTCCTGTCCTCCGATGATACGATACATTCCTGTCGGAATATCAACGAACTGGTCAGACAGAGAAGGGAAACGATAAGCAGTCTGGAAAGTACCACGTATGCTGTGTTTTTTCTCGTGATCTACAAAATATATCAAAGAAAAACGAGGAGTATACTGAGCATCGAAGTTTTGGTCTTTGTCGAAACGGAATGTTCCTGTTCCACGCAGATGATCATTTGCAAAATTCTTTATTATCTGAGTATATCCTCCCACCTGATAAATTGTTAAAGGATCGCCGGGTTCATCAATAAAGACGGTACCGTCACTTACAATATTGTAGAATCTGTAAGATGCACCTACCTGAAGGTCCATGAAATTTATTATATTCTGGAAATTATACATTCCTTCTGCCTGGTATACTGAACTATTGTCCCAAACCTGACTACCTCCGTGATCAAGTGTTTTACCAGTAATATCATCATGCAGGGTATTGAATTCTTCAGTGCCCGGAAGTGGGAAAGCGGGTTTGGTCGGATCAAGAACATTGCCGCTTGCTGTTCTGTTGTCGGCAACCATTCTTGCTGTTTTGTGGGCATTTGTCATGTCCGGATTTGCCAGTACAGCATAAGAATAAGCAGTGATGTAATCTGTTATCCATTCACGTGTTCCTTTCCATGCTTCATTCATTAAAAGTGCAGTAGCTCCTAAGTCATAAGAATGACCTGAATTTCCGCCTTTTCCCCAAATTCTGAAAACATAGTTCGGGTTTTTTATCTCAATACTTCCGGCTCCTCTGTGCACATCTCTTAATGCAAATCTGTTTACAGCAGAATATACAACCGAACTTGCTGTGTATTGTCCTGATGCAGTAATGTCTGTTTTATCATTAATGAAATATTTAACAGTTCCGCCGATACGTAAGTTTTCAGTGGTGTTGTCTGTCAGTTCATGTTCTGCCCAACCGGTACGTGTCACTACCTGATCGGGGTAAAGAGGTAATACCTGTTGTTCAATAGCTTCGTATTCGGGAGTTCCAGGCTGGATGCCTTGTCTTTCTGCTATTCCGGCAACTACCAAAGGACCGACATCTTTAAGGTTGAAAGAAGTCAGCTTTTCATCTCCGTAAACATTGACTCCGTCATATCCGGGATTTGTTTCCCTGGTAAGTGATGGGTCATCTAGATTACTACGGTCGCGCAAGTCATTTGCAAACCAGTCGGTGGCACGCAGGTATGAAGCGTTAAATTTTATTGCAAGTTTGTCGGTGATAGCTTTTGCATATCTTAAACTGAAGTCACCCATAGGTTTGGGGTCGTCAAGAACAGTTGAGTTGAAATGCATTAGACCGGTCTGTGCTGTAATGGTAAGCCCCTGATAGTTGAAAGGATCTTTACTCTTCATTATAAGAGTACCGTTCATTCCACCAGGTCCGTAAAGTGCCGATGACGCACCAACGATAAGCTCCACACTTTCGATATCAGATTGTGATAGTCCGGCAAGATTTCCCGGCGCAAAACTCATACCCGGTGATATGTTTTCAACTCCGTCGATAATTTGTATCATACGGTAATTTGTATAACTGTTGAATCCACGTGTGTTAGGAAGCTGAAACATTAGTCCGTGTACATTCATATCAACACCTTTAAGCTGGTACAAACCGTCATAATAGTTTGTCGATGACATTTGCTGTATATCTTTTGAATTCAGCTTTTCAATGGTAACAGGTGCTTCTCGTATGTTTTCCTGAATACGACTTGCCGATACCACTACCTCCTGGCCAAGGATGTTTAGTTCAATTAGTTTAATGTCAATGAATTCATCGGCATTGCTTACCGTTATATCCTGCTTTTCATAGCCTATATATGAAATGTGAAATACAACGGGTGGGGCAAAAGAACATGTGTATTCAAACCTGCCGTCATATCCTGTTACAGTACCGTGTACATTATCTTTAACGGTAATGTTTACTCCTATTAACGGTTCTCCTGTAACCGCATCTGTTACACGCCCTTTGTATGTGTATTTTTGTGCGTAAATGTCATTTACCATAAATAGTAAAAATACAACAATACCAATGGTTGTTAGTTTTTTCATAATTTGAAATTTGATTAAGATTTTTCTTTTGAAAATGTAAATTATTTATACTTTCGGGTGTTAAAAGTATAAAATAAATTAGAATATAAAAACTAAAAAGTCTAAACTTGTTATTGTTAGTAGTTTAAACGATTATGTGTTTCATGTGAAATCTTTATTCGGGGATGTGATATAAGTTGAAGTTTCTCAGTATGGTTAGATAAAATGGGGAATGTAAAATAGTGTTGTGCTATGGTATAGTCAAGGTACGGTTTTTTAAGTAATAAATTTATGATGTGTTACTTAATATGTACAATAGTTATGATTAATATAAATTAATTGTGTTTTTTTATCCTCGGATAGTATGTTTATTTAAATAATATTTTAACCCGACTCAATAGTAAACTATTATATTTTTTATAAATTTGATATAAATAAAAAAGTTATGAGAAGAATAGAAGAATCAGAACTTATAATTAATGATGACGGTAGTGTATTTCACCTTCATCTGAAGCCCGGAGAGATTGCAGAAACAATTATTCTTGTTGGTGATCCAGGTAGGGTTGAGCTTGTTGCATCATTTTTTGACACTGTTGATGTGGAAGCAGAAAACCGTGAGTTTGTATCAAAAACCGGAACATTTAACGGAAACAGAGTTTCGGTAATTTCTACCGGTATCGGAACCGATAATATCGATATTGTATTAAATGAACTCGATGCTCTGGTAAACATTGATTTTGAAACACGGACTGTTAAAGAAAAACTTACATCACTACGACTTGTCAGAATTGGTACTTCAGGATCTTTGCAAAAAGACCTGCCTGTCGACAGCTGGGTTTTAAGCGAGAAAGCTATTGGTTTTGACGGTCTGCTGAATTATTATGCCGGCCGTGACAATGTTTGCGACCTAGAGTTTGAAGATGCATTTACCGGTTCACTGAACTGGAACAGGCAACTGGCTGCACCTTATGTGGTAAATGCATCAGATGAACTGATAAAAACTCTTGAAGGTGATGGAATAACCACCGGAGTGAATATTTCGGCTCCCGGTTTCTATGGTCCGCAGGGCAGGGTTTTACGTCTTGAACTGGCAGATCCGGATATAAACAGTAAGATTACAGCTTTCAGGTTTAAAAATTACCGTGTTACCAATTATGAGATGGAATGTTCGGCAATATACGGACTCTCAGCATTGATGGGACACCGGGCTGCAACCGTTTGCGCTATTATTGCCAACCGTCTTGCCGGTACTTACAGTGCAGATTATAAAAAGGTGATAAAAGAGCTGGTAGAGGCTGTTCTTAACAGGTTATTTAAAGACTGACCAAAAAAAATAAACTTTTGGTTGCAATGGATACTAAAAAGTTACAAGCACTTATCTCTTTACTTGATGATCCCGATGCCGAGATATTTTCAACAGTAGAGAGTGAATTGCTTAAGGAAGAAGTAGAGATTGTTCCCGAGCTTGAGAAAGCCTGGGAAACCTCTGCTGATGATGTTTTCCAGAAAAGAGTGGAGAACATCATCCATTCATTGCAGTTCGAGAATCTTAAGAAAGAACTTGTAGACTGGAAGCATTCAGGTGCAAATGACCTTCTTTATGCTTCCTATCTTGTTGCCAAATATCAATATCCCGAACTTCCGTTTACTTCGGTTTCGGAGAAGATGAACGAAATAAAAAAAGATATATGGTTTGAACTGAATTCGCCATTAACATCGCTTGAGAATATCCGTATTGTAAATTATGTACTTTTCGATAAGTATAAATTTGCAAGGAACAGTAGTGACGTTTTATCACCATCAAATAATTTTATTAATGATGTTCTTAAAAGCAGGAAGGGTAATCCTGTTTCATTGTCGGTGATTTATTCGTATGTTTGCCAGTCACTGGGAATGCCTGTATATGGTGTAAATTTGCCAAAGAATTTTATTCTGGTATATCTCGACGATAAGGTGAATGTTGAAACACACGGGTGTGAGGTCTCTGATTGTTCCGCACTGTTTTATATCAATCCGATAAATCATGGTGCAATAATAGGAAAGAAGGAGATCGAAGTTTTTTTGAAGCAGCAGAAATTGTCATCTTTGGATGACTATTTTTCACCCTGTTCGAATATTGATATTGTTAAACGGCTTTTGAATAACCTGCGCTTTTCGTATGAAAGCAACGGAGATGATAAAAAGAAAAAAGAGATAATGGACCTTATAATGGTTTTGGATTAAAGTAGCTGAAAGTAAAAGTATCATCAGCCGTACGAAAATGCTTAAAATGTAATTTATGAAAATAGAAGAGTTAGAACCGAAAGAGGTATGGTCGCAATTCAGCGAGATATTGAAAATACCCAGGCCATCAAAAAAGGAGGAAAAGATAATTCAGTTCCTGCTTGAGTTTGCCGAAAAACACGGATTGGAAGCGAAAAAAGATGAAACCGGTAATGTTCTGATTAAAAAACCGGCATCTCCAGGTTATGAGAACCGTCAGACAGTTGTACTGCAATCGCATGTTGATATGGTGTGCGAAAAGAACAGTGATGTGAAGCATGATTTTGAAAAGGATCCGATTGATGCCTATGTTGATGGTGAATGGGTAAAAGCCAAAGGTACAACACTTGGGGCAGACGATGGTATAGGTATGGCTGCTCAGCTTGCATTGCTTGCCTCCGACAGATACGAACACGGACCTCTTGAGTGTCTGTTTACTGTTGATGAAGAGACAGGAATGACCGGTGCTTTTGGATTGAAAAAAGGATTTTTCGACGGCAAAATACTCATTAACCTTGATTCAGAGGATGAAGGTGAACTCTTTATCGGTTGTGCAGGAGGTGTGGATACAGTGGCAACTTTTAAATACAAAAAAGAGAGTGTGCCTTCAGGTTATTTTGCCATGGAAGTACTGGTGGGTAATCTTAAAGGAGGACATTCGGGTGATGATATCAACAAAGGTCTGGGAAATGCCAATAAAATCCTGAACCGCTTTTTGTGGAATGCTGCAAGGAAATACAGCCTTCGTTTAAGCAGCATCGACGGAGGAAACCTTCGTAATGCAATTGCACGGGAAGCCAAAGCCGTGATACTTGTCCCCAATACGGTTAAAGAAGATGTTAGAGCAGAATTCAATATGTTCTTTTATGAAATACAAAAAGAGTATAAAGCTACAGAACCCAATCTGAAAATGAAGATGGGAACTGTTGATGCTCCTGATTTTGTTATTGATGAAAAAACACAGTTCAATTTGTTGAACGCCATATATGCCTGTCCGCATGGTGTAATTGAAATGAGCCGTGAAATTCCCGGGCTTGTCGAAACATCTACAAATCTTGCATCGGTTAAGATGAAAGATGATGATAAGATTGTCATTGAAACAAGTCAGCGCAGTTCGGTTGAAAGTGCAAAAAATGATGTGGCCAACATGGTGGAAAGTGTCTTCCTTTTAGCTAAAGCAAAAGTTAAGCGGGGAGATGGTTATCCGGGATGGACACCGAATACTGACTCTGAGATACTTAAAATAACAAAAGAATCATATAAGGATCTTTTCGGAAAAGAACCGGTCGTACGTGCTATCCATGCAGGACTTGAGTGCGGTCTGTTTCTTGAAAAGTATCCGGGACTGGATATGATATCTTTCGGCCCTACTCTCAGAGGTGTTCATTCACCCGATGAAAGAATAAATATAAAAACCGTGGAGATGTTCTGGAAACATCTTCTTGATGTGTTAAGACGAATACCCGAAAAAAAGTAGCTAAATGTAACCCCTATGCCTAAAGTAATAAATTTTTCAAATGCCATGACTATTGGCATGCATTCATTAATAATACTTGCACGTGAGAAGAAACCATTGAATGCGATCCAGTTAGCAGATCGAATCGGTTCAACAAAGTTTCATGTTGCCAAAGTTCTGCAACGTTTGGTGAAGGACAGATTGCTGAGTTCAATGCGAGGACCGACAGGAGGTTTTTCTCTGCTGAAAGACCCTTCGGAAATAACGGTATTTGATATTTACAGTTCTATTGAAGGAGAGATAGATTACGATGAGTGTACGCACACCAATCCTGTTACTCCTATTGATAAGTGTATCAGAGAGACGATAGTGAAGAAAATGACACATGATTTTGTTAATTACATGAAGGATCACACAGTAGCAGACTATATGTGATGATTGAATTATATGAGGAATTGAGTAATTGTTGAAATGAAGTTAAAGTTATAAAGAACCCGGACTTTTCATAAGCCCGGGTTCATTTTTGCGGTCATATTTCGGATAAACATTATTACAGGTCTTTTTTTACCAGATAGAAATCAATCTTTTCAGGGTAATCTCCGTCAATGCGTTCCTGCATCTCATCAAGATTTTTTGGTGGCGGAACTATAACTCTGTCGCCTTTTTTCCAGTTAAGAGGCAAAGCCACACCATTGGCGTCTGATACCTGAAGTGCTTCAAGAACACGGAGTATCTCATCCATATTACGGCCTACATTCAAAGGATAGTACATAATAAGGCGTATCTTCTTTTTCGGATCAATGAAAAATACGGCACGTACTGCTGCGGTTTCGCTTTCATTAGGCTGAAGCATTCCGTACAGTTTTGAAACCTTCATGTCGATGTCGGCAATAATAGGGAAATCGAAATATACTCCCGTATTCTTTTTTACATTGTTTACCCATGCCAAATGGGCGTGAATACTGTCGATGCTTAATCCGATAAGCTCGGTGTTCAATGCTTCAAATTCAGCTTTACGTGTTGCAAAGCCGCTCATTTCGGTTGTACATACCGGAGTAAAATCGGCAGGATGTGAAAACAACACTATCCATTTGTCTTTTGCATATTCCGAAAGCTTTATTTTGCCTTTTGTTGTTACTGCTTCAAAATCGGGTGCATTGTCGCCTATACGTGGCATTGTTACTGATTGTACTTCCTGTTCCATAGTTATTTGATTTAAGTTTTGGTTTTAATTACAGTGTAAAAGTACAACCCATGTTAATATAAATCAAATCAATAGTTTTTATGAAGTGATAGAAAATGTCTATATTGGTGGCAGGAAAAGATAAAGAGTGGATTGTTGGTTCTTGGTTGTTGGTTCTTAGTTCTTGGTAACTAACTAACCAACCAACTAACCAACTAACTAACTAACCAATAAACCGTTTATGATTAGTTTAATACAAATGCAGTATGTGGTTGCGGTTGATACATACCGTCATTTTGCCACTGCTGCCGAAAAGTGTTTTGTATCTCAGCCGACATTAAGTATGCAGCTTAAGAAAATGGAGGAAGATTTGGGACTTATTTTGTTTGACCGGACCCGTCTGCCTGTTGTACCTACCGAAGCAGGAGCCAAGGTTATCGAGCAGTGTCGTATTGTGTTGCACGAAGCCGAAAGAATTAACAGAATAGCAGAAGAGTCGAAAGATGAGATAAGCGGAGAGTTCAGGATAGGTATAATTCCAACTATTGCACCCTATCTGCTGCCTTTATTTGCCGGGGAGTTCAAAAGAAAATTTCCGGATATTCATCTTATTGTTCAGGAAGTTGTTACAGAGCAGATTGAGGAACTCCTGCAAAAAGATCTGTTGGATGCAGGGATTCTGGTAACCCCGCTTCATAATAAGAATATATTGGAGCAGCCTCTGTATTATGAGGAGATGATGATATACGTTAATTCACACCATCCTCTTAGCAGTAAGCAGGTAATAAGGGTAAATGATATTGCGACATCAGATATATGGCTTTTGAGCGATGGTCATTGTTTTCGTCATCAGGTTGTAAATCTTTGTGAATTGGAGAACCTTGAAAGTGATCTGCCCTTTGATTTTGAAGGTGGTTCACTTGATACCATTATGAAAATAATCGACAGGGAAGGGGGCTTTACTCTGATTCCCGAACTTGCCGGATTGGAGATGAAACCAGGGAAAGAGCATAGTATCCGGAACTTCTCCAATATCGTGCCTTTGCGTGAGGTAAGTCTTGTTTATACCAGAAGGTTTGCCAAAGCAAAAATGATTGACATGCTGGCTGATAGTATTAATAATTCTGTACCGGAACATTTAACAGATAAGGAGAGGGGAACCATTGTGGAATGGAGGTAGATGTTCTGTATTCAGTGTTCGGTATTTGGTAAACCGAGTATAGTAGCCTGTTTAAGGCTTAAACATTAATCGTCAAAGCCTGGTCTTTTAAAGCTTCTGGCATCAGGGAAGAAGGCTTCGGTCTGTTTTCTTATTTTCTCGAGAAGTACAAGGATGTCAAGTATGTTGTTTTCTTCACGGGGAAAGTGTTGTAGCATCCTGCCCCAGGCCGAAATAGAACGGTCGGTGCCTAGCAGCACTACTTTGGCTGAACCGTTGTAATCCTGAGCCATATCATCAATCTCATCCTGCATTCCTTCCAGTTTTCCTGTAACGGCACGCATCAGCTTCACATATATCTGATACTGATACCATCTGATGACATCCACAACATCGTTAATATCAGCAGCATCACTTTCGGCATTAATTCCGGGTACTGCCAATCCAATTTGCTGTTGCAGAGTGTTCTCCTTATCCATAAAGATATCCTGATTGTTTTTGAACCAGTCTTCCACTTCGTCACTGTATTTCTTCGAGAGTTTTACAAGTTCAGTCTCTTCAGCACTCTTGCGTAAGTCCTCTCTTTCTTTAATAGCAGTATCATCAATTCCAGACAGGTCAATGCCTCTTTTTTCGGCATCTTCCATTATCATCTCAATGGTAATTTTGAACATCTCGCTCAGCTTATCCCAGAACTTTTCATTACTCATATCCATACTCTCTTCATCAGGGAAGCGCTCTTTGTCAATAGCATAAGTGGCACATCTCGATGTCATAGTACATCTTTCGCACCAACGGTCGCAGAAATTGTATATTCCAGGAATAAAGTCAGGATTGTTTACAATTTCTTTTAATCTGTCTTTATCCATTTTACAAAGGTATTAATGGCATTAATATCCTTATTAAAATAGTAAAAATTAAGAATATAACAATCAGAATTTTTTTCTGTTTTGATGAATTGAAAGTTTGAGGCCGGATAAAGATGAGCGTAGTGCAGGTAAGCATTGTGAAAATATTTATGACAGGAATCTCAATGATGTTTAACAGATTTTGTGATTTCGTTCCGGCCATAACCAGCAAAGTCCAAAAAGCAGCGGGAATGAACGGACAGTAATAAATATAGTTTTTGATGTTATATTTTTTTATTATTCCAATAATCCATAAGGGCAAATTAATAAGGATAGTAGTTTCAAAGATAACTCCAGTTAGCTCTAATTTGGTAATAGTGTAATCTATCATGTTTTGGGATATAATCGCGATTAGGCAGTAATTGTTTCAGGAGTGACGGCTTTTTCAATGCCGTTTTTCATTGAGTTAAGACGCCAGGCAGTAAGCAGGGCCAGGACTCCAAGCAAAATGAGAAGTTTGTATATATCAGAGGCCACGTCGCCCCATGATCCGCCCATAACCACGATACGTGTTCCTGCGTGAAGAAAATGCGTAGTCGGAATTATCTGGGCAAGCCACTGGATTGGTATGGGCATTGCTACTACAGGCCACGAATAACCTGATGTCATAAAAAACGGATATGTTGAAAATGCCAGAATTCCCATATAGAGTGCCTGGCTTTTTACAAATGAGCCCAACAGAATAGACAGCAGTGATACAACTCCCGCAAAAATCATCCCTACCGTAAGTAATGCAAAAGTATTTCCGTGATTAGTTACTCCCAGTGAAGGATATACACCCCAGAAAAATATAAGGAAATAGGCAAAATAGAGGAACAGGTAATATGCCGATTTTCCGGTAATGTAATTAAGAACTGAATTTTCCCCTTTCAGATATTTTCTGAACTTGCCTTCTTCGTTATCCACAGCCACACTTTCGCCCATACCTATCAGTAGTGTTTGCTGAAGTATCAGGAACAGAAGCCCCGGCAATAGAAAATCGCCGTAATTATTTGTCGGGTTATAGATTGGGCGTATTTCCGGCAGAACCGGATTAATCAGCTCCATAGCATGCTTGGGATTGATGCCGTGAGCTTCAAAATACCTTAATCGCACACCTGAGCCCACAGTCATCATTATGGTATTGATTGCTTTATTGAGATCGTTTGACGGTAAAAACCTTGTAGTGTTTAGAAACATCTTAACATCGGCACCTTCAAGCTTTAACAGGTGTTTTTCAAATCCTTTCGGAAACCACAGAAAACCCTGAATCTTTTGTTTGTACATCAGGTCAATGGCCTCTTCGTAGCTGTGAATGGTATACTTTACGTCTATTTTAGGGCTGGCCGACAGAAGGTGCGTAAGCCCAAGTGTTGTAGCCGTATTGTCAGTATCAACAACTCCTAATGAGATGCCTTCGATGTCTTTTTGGATGTAAATGGTTCCGAGCAGCGAAGCGTACAGCAGAGGGGCAATGATAACCGTCAGCAGAATGCTGTGATTGTCAATTACCTGCTTAAGCTCGTCATTCAATATGTCTTTAAATCTGCTCAAAATATTTTCAGTTAAACGGTTTCGGAAACAGGTATTTGATTTGTTTCTGTCTCCTCTTTAATTCTTAATCTTAGTGCCACATATGTTGTGATGAGTCCTGTTGCCATAAAAACAACCAGTATTTTTAAGTCAGGAATTATGTAATGGAACGGAGCTCCCATCTGATACAATTTAAAGTATGCGTGTAAAAAATGAGTATACGGAATGAATTGTCCGTATAAGCTGTTGAAAAACGGCATCCCGAACAGCGGGAATGTGAAGCCACTGAAAACAAATGCCGGAGAGTTGTAGAAAAATGCAAGGTCGAGTGCCACAAGCTCATCATCAATAGTAGCCGACAACATAAAGCCAAGTGAAATATTTACGATTGTAAAAATGGTAAAAAGAACTATCAGCTCCACGATCTTTTGTTTGAACGGGATATCAAAAAGCATAAAGATTATGGCTATAAGCATAATGATAGACAAACCGTATGAAAGATAAGCCAGCAGTTTTCCCGTGAGTATCTGCAGGGCACTGCCGTTGCCGGTTTCAACCATTTCATGTAATGTGCCGAACCGGATCTCTTTATTGAACGCTCTTGCCGATACAAAAAAGATGAACATCTGCAGCAGTACGGTCATAATTCCCGGCACCAGGTAGTAGAGGTAATTGAACCACGGATTAAACAGTATTTTGGAGTACACCTTTACGGGCATTATCAGTCCCATTGATGTATTGTGGTCTATTCCTGCGTGTTCAAGCCGGGAGATGGTGATGCCGGCCGATACGGTTCCGGCAATGGTAGCTGCCTCCCGGTACATCATATTTCCATATACAATGTTTGCCGAGTTTGTAAATACCACAAGACGTGTGGATTTGTTTCGGTAAATATCTTTTGCAAATCCGGATGGAATGTAAAACAGGGCCAGCTCATCGTGTTTCAGGAAAAAATCTTCAAGCTCATCACCCGACGAAAGGTAGTATGTGATGTTCATTGCCGGCGAGCTTTCAATCATTGATGTAACGGTTCGTGACACTTCGGAATGGTCGGCATCATAAACAGCTACTGGAATATCACGCAGTGCTCCTTTTATGTATACAAAGGATAGAAACAGGTAAACTATAACCGGAAGAATTACAAGCAGAGTAACTGCAAATTTATCTTTTGAGATAAATTCAAGTTCTCGTTCCGCTATTTTTATGAATGCCGGTTTCTTCATTAATGTTTTGTATTGAGACGCAAAAAGGGAAGAATGTCAGATTTTTATTCTTATGGTCATTCCCGGCCGAAGGTCGGGCAGGTTTTCAGTTGGTTTCATTCTCACTTCAAATGTTTTCAAATCGAATTCACCTTTTGCTTTTGTCGGTGCCCAGGTGGCAAAGTCGGGCATTACGGCAATGTAAGTTACAACAACTTCAATCTCTTTATTGCCCAGTCCGGGAACTATACCTTTCAGCACACTTCCTTTTTTGAATGCCGGCAACTTGTCTTCACGTACATTCAGTACGGCATAAATTTTATCAGGCATCATAATGGTTATTACCGGAAATCCGGGAGCCATAACTTCGCCTTCTTCAGCAATCTTGCTGCTTACAAGCCCCGATACTGGAGCTTTAATATCGAGTTGCTCGTAAAATGCCATTGCCTCTTCGTATACATTTTTTGCCTGCTGGTAAGTTGCTTCTGCTGCCTGAATATCCTCGGGGCGTGCACCTTTTTCAGCCATATCGTATAGGGCTTTGGCAGCATTCATTGCATCTCTTGCCGCATTGTACTTGTATGTCATTTCATCCATTTCCTGCTCCGAAATTATACTGTCGGCATACAGAACCTGAAAGCGTTTATATGTTTTCTTTGCAAATTCGAACTGGCTTTTGGCTATTTCGTACTGGTTGCGCAGTGCCTTTTTTTGTTCTTCGCGTGCTCCGGTTTTTGCCTTTTTTACAAGTGATTCGGCAGCTTTTACCAGTCCTTCGGCCTGACCAACTTTTGCATCCATCACTTTAGTTTCCAAAGTGAAAACAAGCTGGTCTTTTTTAACACTGTCGCCTTCATTAACCAGAACCTCTTTTACTCTTCCCGGTATCATTGATGAAACATTTACTGTCGGTGCTTCAAACATTCCTATCATTATTCCGTCATCCCGGTCGTTACCTGAAAAGATCAGCATTATTACTGCAACAATGATAACAACTACAGGTATGAGCAATGCAAATGTACTTTTTGATATTTTCATATTGTTGTTGAATTTTTGGTTCGCATTTAAGTTGTGGTGCTTAGCACCTGTTTTTGTTTTTTATTTTACCGAATACAGAATACTTAACCACTGATTCACTTGCTCATTGAACTGAGTATCTCAACTGCTTTTTGTGAATTTCCGGTAGCCAGATACAGATTCGATAATGCGATGTAGTAATCGTACAATGATTTTAGTCGTTCCACCTCAGCACCTTCGTACAGCAGCCGTGCGTCGATCACATCAATTGATTTGCTTAAACCTTCACGGAACCGTTTTTCGTTTATTTCAAGATTTTTTTTTGCCAGTTCCACGGTAGGTTCCATTTTCAGATACCTTTCCCGTTTATTTATTACTTCACGCCACGATTTATCCACCAGAAGGTTTATCTGTTCATGGGCATATTTATCGGCAAACTCTACCTGTTTTTTCAGGTATTTGGTTGCTTTCAGTTTGTTGTATTTCTGAAATCCGTGAAACAGATTTATGTGTGCCTGTACACCAACCATAAACGGCGGAAGTGTTATGGGATAATCCTGGTTAAATGCATTGTATTGTCCCCAGGCGGCAATTTGGGGAAGGAACTCTGAAACTTCAAGGGCGTGCTTCTGGTCAACCATTGTTTTTTTCTGCTCAATCATACTGAAAATCGGTTGTTGAGAAACTGCCTCTTTTTTCAGAACATCAACCTCTTCGTTTATCAGCTTGAATTCCATAGAGTCAGAAACTTCTATGTTGAATAATTCTGGAAGTCCCATACTCGATTTCAATGATAGCAAAGCAAGCTCAAGTTTATTCTGGTCGTCGATAAAATCCCGTTCGGCATTGGCCACTGCCACCTTTGCCCTTAAAAGTTCGTGCGAAGGAATTACCCCTATTTCAATAGCTTTTTCAGCGTCTCTTTCGTGATGCTTCATTCCTTTTACCACCTCTTCACGCACCTTTACCACCTGCTGGAGAAGTACAACACCAAAGTATCTTTCAATAACTTCCTTTGTTATTTCATTTTTAACTTTACTAAGTTCGGCATCAGCATAGTTGTATTCGGCATCAGCGAATCTTTTTCCTGCTATAATTTTTCCACCCATATAAATTGGCTGTGTAGCAACAATGTTAAGGTTAGGATAGTTTTGCTGATCGATAGTTATGTTATAAGCCGGGAGTTTTCCCAGACTTGTTACTATTTTATCGTAAATTATCTGTTGTGCTTCATCCGAGAGTCCCAATTCTTTGGCTATAACTGCACCGTATTTGCCTGCTACATCATCCATAGATTCTTTTACGGTTTCCATATTTATTTCAGAGTTTTTACTGAAATAGGTATATCCTCCCATTACATCAATTGATGGAAGAAAGTTTCCGGTTGATGCTTTCTGCATCATGTTTTTTTCAAGAAGAACCTGGTTGTATTGTCTTATTTTACTGTTGTTTTTCATTGCGCTGTCGATAGCGGCAATAAGCGTAACCGTTACATTCGACTGGGCATGAATAACAGATACGGGAATCAATAAAAACAGAAATAAAAGAGTGATAAGTGTGGGTTTGTGTTTGTTTATCATTTTATATATAATTACAATCCGGTAGCCCGGAGAATAAATTTGTCTTTTTAACAGTTCCGGAGCCGTTTTGTTTTAATATATCCTGTTTGTTTTTATTTTTTTTAAAATTTTATATCAAAAGAATTTAAATTAATGCAAAGGAGAATTATCATTCATGGAAATATAACCTTAATAAAACGGCAATGAGGGAAACAACTATAAAAACAATGAATTTTCCTCTAATGGTTCTGGTTTCGTGGTAAGGGGAAAACATCATGTATATACAACCTAAAAGAGTAATAAACATTATTATAGGGATTTCGATAAGGTTTATGTATTCCTGAGAGCCTATCCCCGCGTAAGTCATGACGAACCATACAAGAATGGGAATAAACGGGCAGATAAAATCAAACGTTTTCAGCTTGTTTTTACTTAAAGCAATAGCCCATATAGGTATGTATAGCAAAAGTGTTGCAGACATTATTACAGCTGCGGATTCAAGTAAGAAATGTTCTTCCATGACAGTGATTTTCAGATTTAATTTACTTTAAAAATAGCTAAAATTTTAATATGGTATCTATTTGAGGCAACAAACTGATACTACAGTTACAAAAAAACCGGGAGTTCATCCCGGTTCGTTTAAATTTTTATTAATTTATCTTGTATAGCCTAATATAAACTGAGTTCTTTTATGTGAAATTTTTACTGTAGCTTATCTGTGTTTTCTTTGATAAATCCCAATACAAAAACATTAGGTGCATTCCAGTTTATGGCATTTTCATTAGAAGCATAGCTTGGTTGCTTGTCTACGTAGCTCTTTGCAGGAAAGTCACTCGGGTATTCAACACCGAATTTTGTTTTACTGATATTGTCCTGCTGAGCGCCATTAGGTCCGCCGGCTATAAGTCCGGGCAGAGGTTCTTCTATGCCGTCGGCACCGGATATACGATTGTGGATGTGCATCACCCTTTTGCTTCCGAAACCTGTCAGAAATGTATAACCCACTGCATTTTTACCAAAGATGTAATCCATGGTTTCCATTACTCCGTCGAGGTATTTTTTATCTTTTGTCAGACGATAAGCGTAGGCAAGTATTATCGCAGTATTTTGTACGTCGCTGTTAGAGCCCCACTTAAATTTATCAATGGCAATACGATAGGGGATTGTGTCAATTTTATTAAGTAAAGCGTCGGCTGTTTCAAGAAGCTGCGTTTTTATTTTTTCTTTAACAGGTGTAATTTCAGGCTGGGTTTCAGCAAGTAATAGCGAGAAACTTCCGATATTACCGAGGAACTGCCTCCATGTTTCTCCAACTACCATTTTTATATATGGTTCATGGGTATTGAGGTATTCAAGATACTGCTCCTTGCCTGTGGCAAGATATAGCTCAGAAGCAGCCCACCAGAACTCTTCTGTGAAATCATTGTCACCATATTCGCCGGTTTTAATGTCGGGCGGGTTTTTATACTCGATATCGGGATGTTTTTCTGTCCAGCTCCAGGCTTTTTCAGCTGCAGTCAGACAGCGCTCTGCAAATCCGGCATCAATGTTTTTGTAAAGCCGGGCTGCCTGTGCTGTCATTGCGGCAAAGTTAAGGGTAGGGGCAGTTGCTTTCCCCACTACAAAACGTTTGGTTTTATCCTGATCGGGCATAATGAAACCCGTAAAGTTTTTCGAGGTAAGTTTCATTGCCGATGCACCGTCGGGAGCCTGCATAGTAAGAACCCAGTCGAGTTCATATTTTATTTCATCAAGAAGGTCGGATACTCCGTTACCGCTTTCAGGAATATTTGTGTAGCCGTCGGCAGCAACTTCAGGATACATTTCGTACAGATTAAGCAGTGTGCCCACGGTAACGCCTCCGTTTACAACATACTTATTATAGTCGCCTGCATCATACCATCCTTTGGGCGAAGCAATGTGGCCTTCACCACGTTCAGCCGAGGGATGCAGATAACAAAGCGTGTCAGGATGTCCGCCTTTGCGCTTGTAAATTCCGGCATATTTTTCATCAATATCCATTGATACACGAATAAGATAGTAGCTTTTGAGTGATGCTTTAAATGCATCATCGTACAGGTTTGTTTTTATTTCAAACTCGTACGAGGGAGATTTAGCATCATCGACAGAAAGAATGTATTTACCGGGTTTGTTGAAAGCTGTGAAATCAGCAATCTTAACA
Organism: Chlorobiota bacterium; assembly: GCA_013153405.1. Lineage (GTDB taxonomy): Bacteria > Bacteroidota > Bacteroidia > Bacteroidales > Marinilabiliaceae > JAADEM01. The sequence continues at coordinate 548 of JAADEM010000175.1, read as the reverse complement.
TTTTCACCCGATTTGTCCCAGTATCCTGCGTCTTTCAGTTTTCCTTCAAAAACCTCTTTGCCGTCGGTTGTTTTTATCTCAAACTCGTCTTCGTTCGATTCAACCACAACAGCTTTTTTTACCGAATTGGGGTAGTAACCGATCTGGTTAATGCGGATTTCAGCATTTTTTGGCTTTTCCTTGCAGCTGAACAGGAATATTGTTAGTAAAACCGCAAAGAAATTCATATAAAATGTTTTCATAATCTAAGTTTTTATGTGTTAATGTGCATAATAACATTTTCTTTTTTGTATTTGTTTACCCCCCCTTCCGTCCAAATGCTTGCAAGGGAAAACCCGAAGGGAGGGGGTCAAATATCCGACATCACTATTTGAAACTAAAACTAAAAGAATATAATTGTATCCCTCTGTTTTCTTCTTTTCTGCAAATATTTCGCCGCTCTGCCGCTTTAAGTAGGGGATGTCCAAAAAGTCGTCATTCCGAGAATTCACCCCAAATTTTGGGGCATAATGAGTAAATGACGGAACATCAGCGTCATCGCGATGAGC
>JAADEM010000036.1 GCA_013153405.1 Chlorobiota bacterium | reverse complement strand
AAAGTGATGAACACACTACTCATCTTTGCTATTTGTATTATCTGTGGACAGGACCAGCATCACCTCTGTTCGGAAAAACAAAGATGACAACTTTCGAAAGATACTTTATTGAGGATAAATCAACCCATACTGAGGAAAAAAACCCATATTTCCTCATGAGAGACAAGGAAGAATTAAGCAACAAAATATTGAAAGAATTCGGGCTCGATTCTGAGAATTCCCACATCATTAACGGACATGTACCCGTAAAATTCAAGAAAGGTGAAAACCCGGTAAAAGGCAACGGAAAAATGATTGTCATCGACGGCGGACTGTCTAAAGCATATCAACCGGTTACCGGAATTGCCGGCTACACTTTGATATACAACTCCTACGGGCTGATACTTGCAGCACATGAGCCTTTTGAATCGAAACAAAAAGCAATCGAGAAGGAGGTTGATATAATTACTTCATTGAAAACACTGGAAACAACCGGGGTACGAAAGAGAGTAAAAGATACCGACATTGGAAAAGTATTACAGGAAGAAATTGCAGATCTTGAGAATCTTCTGGCTGCATACCGAAGCGGTATAATTAAAGAAAACGGGAACAGCTGAATATCAGACGAGGATGTCCAAAAGGTCGTAATTCCGAGATTTCGCCCAAAATTCCTGGGGCTTAATAAGTAAATGACAAATTATCAGCGTCATCGCGAAAAGCGCGAGCGAAGAAGCGATCTCGAGCGTGTTATGATTGCTTCACCCATCTACCGACGGATTCGTAATGACGCATTAAATAGTTGAATGCTTACCTATTAAACAATTTCGTCATTGGTAGATTTCACCCCAAAATTCCTGGGGCTTAATGAGTAATTATCAGCGTCATCGCGAGGAGGAATAACATTATTTTTTTACTTTTTGGATATCCTCGTTTTACACACATTAAAAATATCAATCTTACAAATCATATAAATCTTTTTTACCGGCCACTTTCTCTTAAACAAATAACCTCCGGCGTTCTGCCCGTATTAAACCAAATCAATAGTTATTGGTTTATCAGATACCGTTAAGATACACGGAACAGCAATACCAATACAATTGCAAATTAATATTGATATTTTGCTTCACTTAGTCGTAAAATTATTTTTGTAATTTAAATTATATCAAATTAACCGGTCAAAGCACCATATATGAAAAACGCATTATCATTAATTTTCGTCTCAGTTCTGATATTAACTACAGAATTTTCAAAAGCACAGGAACCGGCACCTGTAAACAGCAACTACCTGTACGAAAACGGAATATCACCGAAAGTCCTTGACATAGCCGCAAGCCAGTTTATGCAGGATGGCAGTTTTAAAAATGACGTAATAATTACCCGGGTAAAAAACGGAAAGAAAAAAACATTTAATGTTGAACTTATTTACGATCCCGAATATCAGGAAGGAATGGACATCAGGGTAATTAACAAATCGGAACAATTAACCCCAAAAGAGCAGAAAGAGCTTCGGAAGTACATCGAAAAAAGCCACTATTTCAGCCGCATGGCCAGAGATTATTTTTATGACGAATCAAGTCTTAAAACAATAAAAAACAAGAATGACACTCTTATACTTGAATATTATTACCAGCAAAAAAACATTGATCCATACCTTAAAAACGTTAAACGCTTAAAAGGCATAATATACATCATCGACGGAAAACTTGAGAAAATAGTACTTAAACAAGATAAGCCTCTGAAAAGAAAGATACTCTATTATGAAAAAACGGTTTTGTTTTCAAAAACAAAAAACGGAGGCTATATCATTAATTCAACGGATGAACATACTAACCGCAAAGAAAAAGGAGAGTTGTTACAGTATTCTGTAAAGTCGCGTACAATCGAATACAAAAGCAGCACAGGCAAAGAAGTGGAATGGGCAGGAAAACCACACATTTCGTATAATACTGATATCCGCTACGATACTATAAACGTGAAACTCGGAGGCCCTTTACCTTTGCTGGGTAAGGAAGCACGAAAAATAGGATTCGATCTTCCACGGCCTTTTGGTGTTGCTGTATTTTCGCATATTCAATCACAAAACATGGACATTACCCGTTTAAGCGTTGGTATTAACGGCGGCGACATGACAGATCTTCAGAACATATTAACCTTTAATGAATCAGATGTTACACTTAATTCTACAATTAATCTGGCAAAAGCCGATATGTGGCTATTTCCTTTTCTGAATATAATGGCGATTGTGGGAGGTGGTAAAAACGAACTGAATGCACAACTAAAAATGAATCAGGAATTAATCGATTTTCTTGATAAACTGCCCGGATATATCATTGATCCTCCTAACCTGCCCGATTATATTCCGATAAACAGCACTCTTACTTCCGAAATATATGGAGGTGGTGTCACGCTGGCCGGCGGCATTGGCGATTTTAACATTTCAGTGAATTATCAGCTGATGTTCACAAATATAGTTGAAGCCAACACTACCAACATGGTCAATATCATTACTCCAATGGTAGGATATATGGCTCCTTTCGGAGTAAACTTCATGGCCGGAGCACAGGGCCAGTTTTATGAAACCGAGGTTACCGGATACTTTAAACTGACCGACAGCAACGGACAACCATTCAGCCTTGACTACGTCATTGATTTTGAACCAATGAAATGGAACGGCATGATAGGTCTTTACAAGAATTTCATAAACAAACACTGGGAAATGTCGCTTCAGGCAGGTTTCGGCGAACGTACTTCCGTTACTGCCGTATTCGGTTACCGTTTCTGATTTAATGAAAGTCTTACCAATCATGTCTGACTGATATCAAACTTCGAACCGGCATTAAAGACCATGAATGTAAGAAAGCTGAACTTATCTTATATCTTTAAGGATCCTAAACCCCTTATTCAGTAGTAATACCTTTAGAGTCTACCAATGATGCACAAGTCGTACGAATAAGCAAAACTGTAAACTCAAGCCCTTACTAAATGCAGACCCGCCCGTCCGACTTACCAGACGGCAATTTACTATCTCATAGCTCCTTGAATACAAGTCGGGTAAAATGATTACGTCATTGGTAATGAAGTGAAACCTGCCCGGATAACTCCGGACAGGCTTCGCACTTGTAAACAGAACTGGCCGTATTTCATTGCAATTACGGTTTATTCTTACTTTTTCGACAGTCTCCATACCTACCATTATACTGCAGCTTCATTGTCTTTTACAACATTCTGTTGCTGATCACGATACTTAAGTATCAAAATCTCATTTACAACCACTTCAGTAATGTAATGCTTTTCACCTTTGGAATCCTTATAATCACGATGCGTGAGTTTTCCTTCAACAGCAACCTGCTGTCCTTTTTCCATATACTTTCCGGCAAACGATGCCTGATTTCCCCATGCTACAACATTGTGCCATTGCGTTTCGGTTATTTTATCGCCTTTACTGTTTCGGTATGATTCTGATGTTGCTAAAGTAAAGCGTGCTACTTTACGACCGTTTCCTGTTTCACGTACCTGCGGGTTCATTCCCAGGTGTCCGATGAGATTTACTCTGTTTTTTAAATTATTCATGACTAAATATTTTAAAATTAAACTTCGCATTTACCCGGCCGGGATTAAAACTTACGGTACAAAGTAACTACTGTTGATTCACTTCATTCGTATATTAGCCGCATACAACTGTTTATATTCGTTTTTAAACGTTTCCCAAACGGATATATTTTTGTATATTTATTAGATAAAGAGTAAACCTGTCTCCTGCTAAGCAATAAGGATGCCGGGCTGATTATTCCAGAGTGATAAACAGGGTTGTATTATCACACTCATGCGGATACTAAAAATACTTTATCATACAAAACAATTCAGACTCCAATGGAAAAAAGATATTGTCTTGAGTGCGGAGAGCCACTTCGCGGACGTGCCGACCAGAAGTTTTGTTCAGACGTGTGCCGCACTGCTTATCACAACAAATTACACGCAGAAAAAAACAGTGTTATACGTCATGTAAACTCTATTTTGAGAAAAAACAGAAATATCCTGACCAAGTTAAATACCGAAGGTAAAACAAAAATCACAAAAGAGAAGCTTACTCGTGAAGGATTCAATTTTTCATATATAACAAACATATATACCACAAAAACAGGCAATATTTATTATTACTGCTACGACCAGGGATACATGTCATTAAATGACCACATGTACATACTTGTTCGAAAACAGGAATGGATAGACAATTGATTTCCGTAATATAAGAATGGATTACAAAGTTTCAAAAATAAGGTTACTTCAGATTTTTAATGAACAAGGGTTTGACGAAAGTTTAAAACAAAGGTCAGGTTACAATCCCAACAACATTTTGATAGACAGTTGCACTAACGGAACTATCACATCTGTTTCGTTCCCGGGCTATAAAGCCTCAAAAACAGGAAATGGAATCACATACAACTACAGGATAGACATTTAAAAAAAAACATGTAGCAAGAACACTATCTCACAGCATACCAGAACTCTGAAAAGAGAAGAATTATGATTTTTTTAACCATGATACATTAACAACCCAATAACCGGTTTATCCAATACCATACCTTTATAATTTTTGCATAAAACTTTTCATGGTAAACCTGTAAATATTTCCACCAAAGTCGGTAACGAAAAAACCGTTCAGATACGGGGTTACTGCTCCAAAAACAGGAGCACCAAGATTGTATTTCTCAATCACTTCACCGTCTTCCGGATCTACCCAGTAAACAAACCCGTCTGATGCACCAAAAACAATACTTTCGTTCACCAGAACCGGAGGAGTTTCAACAGAACAACTCTCCGGTCTCGAATACGGAGATGTATAGATAAGAGCATCGCCTGTTATCACTTTCCAAACCTCTTTCCCGTTATATCTGTTAAATGCCACCAGTCCGTTGCTTTTAGTCCCCATAACAAGTATATCATTTATAATCAACGGCCTTGTAGCCACCATTAAATCATATCCCGTTTCAAGATATTTATACAATTCTCCGGTATGAATATTAAACAGACCTATTCCCTTGTCGGAAGCTACGTACAAAGTATCATCCTTCCAGGTAGCCGAACTGCTCCTGAGCCGGTATCTCTTATCTCCGAATTTCCACAACAACCGGCCTGTTTTAATGTCATGTGCATACAAAGTATGCCGGTCGGCTGCTGCAATAAGAACGCCTTCTTCAACTATCATAGTTGAGGCAGCTCCGTCTCCTCCTCTCCAGTCTTGATTAATCCATATTCTCTTTCCTGTTTTTGCATCAAGGGCCTGAAGATAATTACCGTAACCTGTATAGTAAACCCCATTGTATACAACATTACCAGTAATGTAACCGCCAGGTGTTGTTTGCCCCAGCTCTTTTTCCCATATCAAATCCCCGGTATTTGCATCAACAGCATAAGCAATTCCGAAATTATCAGTAGCCAGTATCTTTCCGTCATAATAGCAAAAGGTGTTTTTTACAGATCCTTTTGTTTTATATCTCCACAGTCTGCTTCCCGATGCGGCATTGTAAGCATGAATACCACAACGGTTAAGTCCGAAATCATCAATGGTCCCCGCATAAACTTTACCGTTTGCCTCAACAGGAGGCGCCATCCATATATTTCCTTTGCAGTTTTTAACCCACACCTCTTTCAGCATACTTAAAGAAACATCGGTTGATGCATGGCCAATCGGAATAACAGTCTGCGAGTTTTCACCATCTTTATATTTCACTCCTATTGTCAATAACAGATTTTTATTCAGCCAGGTCTCATCAAGTTTTACATTTGCACTCCAGTTCCAGTCGGTGTTTTGTTTCAGTTCAAAATTTATCTTCTCCCCCGATACTTTTACCAATGCCCCTTTTATCCCGACAGAAGGTGATATGGTATTGTAACTGTTTACCGATACTATCATTTTCCCGAAACTGTTAAACAAAAGCTCATCATCAGATGGGGCAGCTACAACCAGATGTTTATCGATATAATTATAACGAGGCTTAACTGTTATCCTTCCGTCTGCACTAATATCGTATACAAGAAAATTTGAAGGAGAATGATTAATTCCGCCCTTGTCGGGAGTAGATGAACATACACTAATTAATCCGTTATCTCCATAATTTTTCAGAAAATTAATGTGCCAGTGCCCGTAAATCCATGCTTTAAGATTATGCTCATTAAAATTCAGTTTTCCATTTTTAGATTTAAAAATAAATTCACCGTCAAAAGTCAACAAATCATGATTAAATACTACAAGATTCATCGACGGGTCAGTGTTTTTCAGATCGTTCACAAGCCAGTTGTATATCTGTTCAGGAGTATATGACGGTTTATGATCACCTGCGGTCACAGGAGTTACAATAAAATGAGTATTTCCCGCATTGAAAGAGTAATAAACAGGTCCGAAGAGTTTTTCAAACATCTGTTCACCGTAATCACCTTTCACCAGATCATGCTCACCTATACAATAATAAACCGGCACTCCCATAGTCTCGGAATTAACATAATCAGCATGAAACTTCAGACCGTCTTCATAACAGATATCACCTGTATGCATAATAAACCCCACATCGTTCAGAGCTGCATAATCGCGTATATATTTAATCCATTTGCCAAAACCATTATCCTCAGTATCTGCAAGCTGAATAAACCTGACATTTTTAGAAGTACGGTCATATTTCTTTACTCCTATATCATAATAATACTTATCCGGCTCTGTATTCACATAGAATTTTCCCGAAGCCTGATATCCTGCAGGAACTGTAATATATATAAACCTGGCAGCCTTGAAACCCGGCAAATCAAATTCTCCTTTATCATTGGTTACCACCACATTTTTACCATCTGTAACCCTGATGCCTGGTAAAAATGCCTCCCCCTCATCATATTTCTGGTTCATATTACCGTCGATATAAACCCGGCCCCGGTACCCGGCCAACATGGTTACCGAAACCAGGAACAGCAAAACCAATAATCTTATTTTAATTTTCATATGTAAATTTTTATATCGGAACTATCCGACTTAAATGACAAGCACTAATATAAAACATATAAGGATAATAATTATCAAACAGTAATCATTCTTATCAATGCCTTTTTATAAATTTTAAAAACCGCAGAGATACTTACTGCTGTAAATATTTTCCGTTACAAACGACACTAACAGTTATTCAGCATAACCGAACAAATCCGGATTAGTCAATAAGATGTAAGATTAACACCCAATAACCATACCCCCAAAAAACACCGGCGGCAGCCCTGTATAAACAAGACCACCGCCGGCTAACCAAACCTAACCCCAATAACTGTCTTTACTGATTTCTCAGTTTATCTTTTTCCATTTAAGTGTTTTCGAGAAAAAATATTTCGAACCAACAACAACAATTTCGCCATCGTTGATTTCCGTAACCTTCAGATTTAAATCAATCCCCTTATCCGGTCCGTACATTAACCCGTTCACCCACTGTTTTTCATCTTTATCAAACTCAAGACCTCTGATAATAACTTTATTCATCAAAGGTTCGTCTCTTTTCGACTTATCCGGATTATGTATATCCTTGGTTTCACCATTGTCGTAATTATTAAGGGCAATTATTTTGCCATCATACACATTACCGTTTTTATAAATCTCAATATCAATCCCGTTCGGCAGACGATATTTTCCCAGTATGTCATCTGCTTTTTGTGCAAGCAATGTTCCTGCAGACAAAACCAGCAAGATAAGAGTATGCATAAATCTTTTCTTAATCAACATCATCATTAATCCTCCTCCAAAACCGTATATCACATTACCAATCGTGATTTACCGTTTAAGTTATTTTAAAAATTATATTTTATTTTAGTATAAAGCATCGAATTATCAGTATACTTTCCGAACATACCTCTTTCGTCACCAACAAAAACATTTGAACCTAGTAATATCGAAAATGCATCACTGAAATCATAAGTTACTTTAGGTCTTATAAGAGCATCGCCGTAGTTAAGCCCAACGTAAGTAAACAGTTCCAGGTGTAAAGTCTGACGCATTGCCTCGTAACGTGCCAGAAATGTCATTGTGTTTCCATACTGCTCCTCATCGATATAATCGTTATAATCAAAAATTATTTTTTGAATAAACTGAGCACTAAGCGTAAGATCTCCGGCACCGTAATCGAGCCCGAAAACATAATGCAGATAATTATTTTCCGACAGAGATCCGGGAGCTGTAGGATCGGCAGTCTGAAAATGCTGTCCGTTATAAAATGCGGCTTCTCCTCTAATCACAAAACTTTTCACAGTAGAGGTAAACGAACCTCCTGTAACCCATAAACGATGATGTTCTGGCGTAATAAGCAGCCCCGAGAGAACTGGTTGTCCGGTACCGGGATCTATTGTGAACTGTTTGTCAACATACATACTTGGGGTCATCTCCCAGGTGTAAGCACCCATAAGGTCAAAATCAATGGCAGAGGATGAAAGTGAATACTTCAGATATATTTCACTGTTATCAATATTAGCATTAATATCCTGTTTTGAATAATCAAAAGTAGCAGGTGCTGGAAACTCCGGCGGCTTATACCATATTGATCCCGGAGGAGGAAGCTCATTTCCGGCAAATACAGGTTTCCAAATGGCTTCAATAGTACTGCTTCCGAAATAATAATCAAATTTTGCAGCATAAACCCCCACTCTGATTTCATCAAAATCAGGCAACAAAAATTCGGTTAGATTAAGCGGCGAAACGATGTCTGTTATAAACACTCCGTCGGCTTTACCCCAAACCACTTGTTGTTTTCCGATTCTGATATCCAGATTGCTGAAGTACAGATCCAGATAAATCTCCCGCATACGAAAATCAACACTGTCATTTCCGTACATGTACACCATTGGATTTGCTTTTAGAGCAACATTATCACCCATTAAGTTAAAATTCAGGTTAAGGGTGTTCTGAAGCATATTAAAATCACCGTTATTATACAAAACACTGGTGTAATTTCGTACAAACCCGTCGATCCCGACATTGGTTTGTGCCCGTAAAAAAACACCTGTAAATAAAAGCAATATCAATAATATTCCTTTTGTTCTCATTTTTCAGTTTTTTAGTTAAAATCTCAATTTATCCGTCATTATACCGAATCTCAATACAGTGATTTGATGACCGAAATAAATATTATAATAATCCATTCCGTGATAGAATGTTGTAAAAAATCCTATATCTTCAAAGAACTTAGGATGATAAAAGAACGTCAGCGACAGGTTAAGCCTGTTAATATTGAGAAAACTCCAGTCGTACATTTCATCCAGCATCCACTCCATTTTTCCTTTTACCGAAAACTGAGCTTTATGCCTTTTGTTTCCGTTTGAAGTTTCAGGCAACCTGAATATTGAAAATGCAGTTTTCCATCTGTAGAAACCGTAAATACCGTCAAGTTCCTTGCTCGACATTTTTTTCGGATGCATTTCAACCGATGTTTTAAAAAACTGCACCGCTCTGAATCTGGTGCTGTAGTTTGTTTTTATAACCCCCAGCTCAAAATAGTTAGTAAAGAAACTTCCGTCTTTCAGGTTTACCTCACCATCGTCGAGCAGGAATTTACCATCCTGACCGTTTGAATGGTGTGCAATTTTTCCGGTTAAACTCAGACTGTTGGCACCTTCTTCCGACCTCACATTGTAATAAAATGTAAGTTGGGGCATATAACTGGGTGTTCGCACCGGAAGTGAGGGCTCCTGATACATCCTGAAAATAACCTGGGGAGTGATAACTCCCATCAATCTTGACTTTTTATTCTTATGAACAAGAAAGCTGGGATTCAGATTTGCCTCAAACCACAACCTCTCAATATTTCCGATATCCGCAGGAAAAGTAATATAACTATTTCCCTGATCGACCATCGCTACAGTCGCTATCGTAATCTCCGGTACTGCCCTTTCCTGCTCCTGTCCTGGTAAAAGAACCGGTACGGTAAAAATCAGGAGCAGCAAAGTGCAATATCTAAACATTCATCTTCCCTTTCTAATCCCCTGAAAACGGGGTCATCACGTGTTGTTTTCCGTATTTGTTTTTCTGACTCACAAGAAGCATTAAAGACCTCTCATCATCATTCTCTCGGTAAACTTGGAAGCAGGAACACCAACATTGATTTTTACATCTGCAAGCTCCATGATTGTTTTATGGTTCTTTTGAATATTATTCATTTCAGATTTTGTAATAATCCAGTAACCTGAGATCTTCTCAACCCTCTTGATGGTAAGAGTCTTCAGAAGCTCTCCGTCTTCGTCATAAAATTCTTTTTTAACACCTACAAAATTGTCTTTGCGTATCCAGGTAACAGTTTTTGAGTACATATAATCCTCATCCTTTGATACACTCTGAACCACATAACAATCTTTTCCGTCTATATTTTCTTCACGCAGTAATGTATGAACATCAGCATCAAGTTTACGGTCGCCAAGATCGTCATAGGTAAAGTCTGATCCCATAAAATAATCGCTCTTACTATCACTTGAAATACGCTTTACCTTTTTAATGGTAGGAAGATAAATCCACTGATCATCCGGTTTGTCACTGTCATAACTCCAGTTCATAAACGAAGTATTTTTCACATCTGCCGGAGAGATAAAAAACATTATACTTTTCTCAACTGTACCAAAATCCTTGGTAAACTGCTTAATTTTTCTTACACGGGTTTGACCGCTTTTATTTATCAATGTCATGGTAAGTTCAGAAGTCTGGTCGTCTCCTGTAGGCAGATTATACGCCTTTTCCACAATATCGCGCCCTGTAAGTTTCTGGGCATTTGTACTGAATCCCGAAATTAAAAGGATTGCTACTGCTATTAAACTAAATCTCAACGTTTTCATATCTGTCATTTTTTATTGGTTTTTAATTTTATGGTTATTTGGTTATTAATTTTTAGGGTTTGAAAATTTTGGTTTCTGAGTTTTCTCTATATAACTATGTTAATTTTCAGCGTTCTTCTTTTTCTTTTTATCTTTAAAATATACATTGCTCTGATACAAAAGAACAAGCATAATTGTTAGAGTTCCCACAAAACTGGTAAACATATTAAGAGATACAAGTGCACCCAGTTCCCTGTTCGGCGGGAATACCGAGAACAAAAGAACAAGGAAGCCGGCAATCACCACAATAGCATTAAATATAATTGCACGTCCCGAATGGGCCATTGTTTTCTGTGCAGCCACCAGCTTACTGTCGGTTAATGCAGCATTATACCTGTACTGCTCCAGGAAGTGAACTGCATAATCGATACCAATACCAATAGCAATACTTGACAACAGTGCTGTTGTTGTATTAAGCGGAATATCAAGGAAGCCCATTACTCCAAAGCTTATAAGAGCGGTTATAATAATCGGCACAGAGCCTATCAGACCTATCGAAAGTTTCTTAAACATAATTGACAACAGAACTACAATAATTATAAGTGATAAAATCAAACTTTTTATCTGTCCTTCAAGAATAAGATCTGTAAACACAAGCCCCTTATATCCGCTACCGGCATAGTTCAGTTCAATGCCAAGTTTCTTAAAGTCATCTGTATATCTTTCGATTATGTCAAGAGTGGCATTCATTGCTTTTGAATTATCGCTTTTTAGCTGAAAAGTAACATTTGCCTTCTCGTAATCATAATCGACAACCTTATTCAGATTCTCAGGGTCTCCCGACATTTCGTAAAGTAACAGGTACTGAGCTATCATATCCTGATTATCAGGAATAGTATTAAACTCCTCTTTATCGGCATTCATTACCTTATTCATCCTTCTGATATAATCAGCAAGAGAGAATGTGCTACCAACAACTTCAAGACTTCCGTCCACATCCTTTTGCAATATATCTACAAGTTTGAGAACACGGGGTTCTTTGAATGCATCTTTACGACCTTTGGCATCAAGAATAAGGTTAAGGGTACTAGTACCACCAAAATGCTCATTAATAAACTTGTCGGTTTGTACTATCTCACTGTCTTTCTCAAATTTCTCAAGAAAACTGGAGTTAATCCATATTTTCTGCATTCCTATAAGAGAAAGTACAACTATTACAATAGTGCTTAGTATTGACACATATTTATGTTCAATTATCCATGCAGCAAAAGAGTTTGCCAGTTTTGAGTGTGAATGTCCGCCTTTATCCTCACCATGATCAATTGGTCTTGGCTTGGGCAATCCGAATATCATTATACCTGCAGGCAAAAATACCAGTGAGAACACCATTGCCACCATTACACCAAATGCCGTAAATATACCGAAGTATTTCACCGGATAAACCTGCGAGGTAAGCAGAGAAATGAAACCTACCGCAGTGGTAACCGATGTCATTACAACCGGCTTCCAAAGGTTTTTCAGCATATCTATTGTTGCTTCACGCTTACTGGCATCAGGATGATGATTTATAAATATCTGCAAGTGGCTGTACAGGTGAATTCCGTCGGCCACACCAATGGCAATCAGCATTACCGGTATCATTGTCGACACCGCATAGACAGGTATCTTAAGTGCTGCCATAAGTCCGAAAGCCCAAATTGTAGAAAAGAATACAACACCCAAAGTTATCAGGGTTCCTTTTAAACTGCGCAATGTTATATACAAAACAATAAAAATCACCAACAGTACAATAGGAACCATTCGTTTCATATCTTCAGGCCCCAGCAATGCAAGTGTCCCTTCCACTATCGGACGTCCAGCAACATAAATTTTAATATCATCAGTTTCCGATGCTCTTGCCGTTTTAAGTATCTTATCATAAAAATCCTGTGTGAAAACATCATCTCCAATCTCGGCAATTATTACTGTAACAGTCTCATCATATGACACAAGACGTCCAAATACCATTTCGTTGGTTTCAACGTTCCTCTTCAGTTGTGCAAGTTTCTCAGGAGACTTCGGAACACGCTTAAAAAATGGTTTTACATCCATTCCTTCTTCGGTTCCAATAATATTATCGGCTGTATAAAGTGACGTAACATCATCCTTATCTATTTCCTTAAATTTCTGAAAACGTTTGGTAAGTTTTTTCAGCGTATCAAGTGTTGCTGTATTAAAAACCCCGTTTTTATTTTCAAGAGCTATAATTATACCGTCTTTAATATCAAACCAACTTTCTGCTTTGTCGCTATATACAAAAGCCGGATGGTCTTTAGGCATATATTCATCCAGGTCGGTTTCCATACGTGTATTCTCCTTCATTTCGTATACAAAGAAGGCAGAAATCACAACTACAGCAACCATTGTAGCCCATCCGTAATTTAAAAGTTTGCTCAGTAACTTATCCATTATTATATCTATTTTTATAGTTAATACTAACTAACAGTAAATTGAAAAAATATATTTAATTACTACTTTTTGGTTAAAATCAGACTTAATCCGTCAATCAGCTTCCGGCCTTCAGGCAATAAGTTTTCATGCATATCTTTCAAATCCCATTGTTTCACCATAAATCTCAGCGAACCAACAACAATCAGAGCAAGAGTCTGATTATCTATATCACTCCTTATTTCTCCTTTATCCTGCCCATCTTTTATAATCTCCTCTATAGCTTTTACCTTAGAGCTCATTATCTCCACTATCTTATCCTTCAAAACCTTCTCGTTCTTAAAAATCTCTTCGGAAAAGATAACAGAGATATGGGACGGCTCATTTGAAAACACTTCAATTATCTTCGTAAACATAAACTCAATCTTACTTACTGCCGTTCCGTTTTCATCTTTCATAGCAGCATTCATAAAAGACGACACCTCCTCAAAATTCTTCAGAATAGTAAGAAGAATATCTGTTTTACTTTCGAAATGCCTGTAAATTGCAGGCTCTGAAATACCAATTTCTTTCGAAAGGTTCTTTATTGTCAGCCCCTGAATGCCCTTCGATGCAATTATATCTATTGAGCGATTAACAATCTCTGTTTGTCTTTCCGATAACATCTCTTCGGTTTTTCGTTTATACGATATACGCAGCAAAAATAGTGAATACTCACTAACGTGCAAAGTATTTTGATGTTTTTTTATTAATTCATAGCAGCAACCAAATATAAATGCCTGAAAACATGCACAATTCAGAAAATAAATGTAACTTACCGATATGTAACAAACAGCATTTACAGAAAACAAGATTGACCTTTTAACATTTTTTAAACTTAACCATTTGGTCAAATTTAACTATATGGTTAAGTTTGCATCATGAATTACAACAAAGACACGAGCAACCGGATATTAGAAGCTGCTACCCGTGAATTTGAAGAGAAGGGTTACAGTGGTGCCAGAATGCAGTCTATTGCTGACAGGGCCGGAATAAACAAGGCTTTGTTGCATTATTATTATAAAAGCAAGGACATGCTGTTTCAGATAATAATTCAAAAAGCTTTTGAAGTATTTATACCAAGAATAGTAAGTGTTTTCGAAGAGGAAACGGACCTCTTCACTACAATAGAGAAATTCACCCGTTCTTATATTGAATTATATGTCCAGAACCCTCGTGTCCCTGGGTTTATAACACAGGAAATAAACAACCACCCGGATCGCCTTGTACAATTAATACAGTCGACCGGTGCAAATACTGAGACATTTAAAAATAAAATAAAAAAATCGGTAAAAGAAGGACTTATTGATGACATAGAACCGGAACAATTGATAGTCAATATAATTTCACTTTGTCTTTTCCCGTTTGTGGCAAAACCAATTGTAACAGAATTAATAATACAAGGAACAGAAAAAGATTTTGATAAATTAATCGAAAACCGAAAAACCGAAGTAGCAAAATTTATAATTAAAGGAATTAAAAAAATAAATTGAGAGATTGAGTAACTGATTTTAACTGTACAGCAACATTTCAATTACTTGATTTATCAATTATTCAAACAAACAAAAAACAAAACAGACATGACAAAAAGAATTTTAATAGTCTTACTGGCCCTGCTGCCTATTTCAATATTCGCACAGGAGGTAACGCTTGATGAATGCATTAATGCAGCAAAACAAAACTGGCCTGCATTCAAAAAGAAGCTTTCAATTGATGAGCAGAAAAAGCTTATTGATGAGACTTTAAACAAAAGCTATCTTCCCAAACTTAACCTGTCAGGTCAGGCAACTTATCAATCGGAAACAATCACATTTCCGGAAATGCCCGGAGTTCCTTCGATTTATCCTGATTTTCCGAACGACAATTATAATGTAGAGTTAAGTGTTAATCAGATAATATGGGACGGTGGTGCTGTGAAATCGGAAAAAGAGATACAACATGCTGCAAACGATATCGATTTGCAAAAATTAAACGTTGAAACATATGGTCTGGTTGGCAAAGTTAATCAGCTGTATTCAAATTATCTGTATCTTAACAAAAGCGAAGATGTTCTTCTTATATCAAAAGATGAACTTGAAAAGAACATCAAAACTCTTCAGTCGGCATATGAAAACGGAACAATACTGAAAAGTGATCTTGACAACATAAAGGCTGAAAAGTTAAAACTCGACAAAGATATTATTAGAATTCAGGCTCTGAAACTCAACACCCTGAAATCAATTAACCTGATTACAGGATTAAATCTTGACAAAAGCTATAATTTTGCCGAACCTGTAATTAAAGAGCCTGCAAACGCAGTACGTCCGGAACTTTCACTGTTAGATGCACAATATCAATACACATCATCAACAGTAAACAAATTCAAAACAAACCGAATGCCTAAATTCTTTGCCTTTGGTAAAGCAGGATACGGCCGCCCTGGTTACGACTTTATGAACACCGACATGCACGGATATGCAATGATAGGTGCAAAATTCACATGGGATGTTTTCGACTGGAACCTGTTTAAAAAGCAGAAACAGAATGTTATGCTTCAACAACAAATTATCCAGGACAGCAAAGAGACTCTGCAAAAACAGATAACAATAGAAGAAAACCAATACATTGCAGAAATAGCACAATACAAAAAACAGATTGCAATAGACAAAAACATCATAAAACTAAAGGAAAGTGTATATAAAGCAGGAGAAAGTCAGATGAATAACGGTACAATTACATCGACTGAATACCTGAAGATGTTTAACGAATGGAAACGTGCCAAGCTGACTTCAGAGCTGGATAAGCTAAAGCTCATAACAGCCGAACTTAATTACATTCACTCAAAAGGGATAAGCAACTAATACCTTACCGGCAAAAACAAACATAAAAATAAAACACACAGTTAATACGATTTATCAAATTATCAAATATAAATACGAAATGAAAACCATTATCAAAACCGCAGTAGTAATATTAAGCATAGGAATATTCGGTTCCTGTAAAGATGAAAATATAGCAGATGCATACGGCAACTTTGAAGATGACGCTGTAATAGTATCAGCTGAAAATGCAGGAAAACTGGTGCATTACAATATTGAAGAAGGAATGAAACTGGAAAAAGGTAAAACCGTAGGTGTAATAGATACAACACAGCTTTATCTGAAAAAACAGGTTCTGCTGGCAGGAATGAAAACCATTGACAGCAAAGCAAAAAGTGTGGAATCGCAAAAATCGGTTTTACAACAGCAACTGGACATTCTTTTAATCAATCAGAAAAGAATTGAAAAGATGTATGAAGATGGTGCTGCTACACAAAAAGAACTTGATGACATTAACGGAGAAGTAAAAGTTACCAAACAAAAGATACATAATATCAATATCCAGCGTAACTCCGTTCTGGCCGAAAAACAAAGTTTAATGGCACAGATTAAACAGACCAATGATCTGATAGAAAAAAGTATCGTCAAAAACCCTATTAACGGAACTGTTCTGATTAATTTTGTAAAAGAAGCCGAGTTTGTTGCTCCAGGTAAACCTCTTTATTCAGTACAGGATGTGGACAATCTTACCCTTCGGGCATATGTTTCAGAAACTCAGCTTACATCAATCAAAATAGGACAAAAAGTAAAAGTTGAGGTAGATGCCCTGAAAGGGACAAAAACACTTGACGGCACCATTTACTGGGTTAGCAGTAACGCCGAATTTACTCCAAAACAGATACAGACTAAAGAAGAGAGGCGTAACCTTGTTTATGCTATTAAAATCAGAGTAAATAATGCTAACGGAATTCTTAAAATAGGAATGCCTGCTAACGTTTATTTTAAATAGCCACCAGCTGAAAAGTAGTATCAGAGCCCGGATAAATTAATTATCGGGGCACTGATTACAGCTAACAGCCAAAAGCTAACAGCCGACAAAATGATAAAAGTAGAAAACGTAATAAAAAACTACGGTAGTGTAGAAGCGCTTAAAGGCGTCAGTTTTGAGGTTGAAAAAGGACAGTTGTATGGTCTTATCGGCCCTGACGGATCGGGAAAGACATCGTTGTTCAGAATACTGACTTCACTATTGATTCCTACCGGCGGTAAAGCATCGGTAAAAGGTTTCGATACAGTAAAAGACTACAAGTCGATTCGTAAAATAGTGGGATATATGCCTGAGCATTTCTCGCTTTATATGGACCTGACGGTAGAAGAGAACCTGCAATTCTTTGCCACAGTGTTCAACACAACGGTAGAGGAAAACTATCATCTCATTGAGGATATTTACAAGATGCTTGAGCCGTTCAAGGACAGACGTGCCGGTGCTCTTTCGGGTGGTATGAAGCAGAAGCTGGCACTTTCATGTGCGCTCATACACAAGCCTGATGTTCTGTTGCTAGATGAACCAACTACCGGTGTCGACCCGGTGTCAAGGAAAGAGTTCTGGGACATGCTGCGTAAGCTTAAAGATACCGGGCTTACAACTCTGGTATCAACTCCGTTTATGGATGATGCAGAACTTTGCGATGAAGTAGCTCTTATTCAGAATGGAAATATTCTGACAATTGACACGCCTGCAAATGTCGCAGCCAAATATCCGCACAAACTTTGGAAAGTGGAAACGGAGAACAACTATAAAACACTGAAAGCGCTAGATAATTTTGAAGAAAAGATATCAGCATTTTCTTTCGGACACTCTGTTCACCTTGCCACTAACGATAACGTACCGGAAAAAGCTATAAGAGAACATCTGTTGAAAAGCAATATAAAAGTAGACAAAATTGAGCCCATTAAAGCATCTATTGAAGACGTTTTTATGGAGTTGATGAGATAATTTCTGAGAAATTGAATATCTGAGGAACTGATGAATTGATTTAAAGCATTAAAAAGAAAATATCATGTTCACTTTAAGTTTTGATAAATTAGGAATATGGCAATTAAGCAGAATGTTAAGCAATAAGATATATAAAGTAACGTCTGCTTTCCCATGGGATGAACTATACGGATTAACATCGCAACTACGAAGAGCTGCTGTAACGGTGTCATCAAATATTGCTGAAGGTTACTCAAGATTGTATCAGAAAGACAAAACTCATTTTATCGAAACGACCTATTTCAGTTTAATGGAAGTTATGAATCAGCTAATAATATTAAAAGATTTAGACTTTTTAACAGAAGAAGAATTATATACATTTAGAAAAGATATAGGGGAATTAAGCAACCAAATAAATGCTTTTCACAAAAGCATACAGCAGTAACAAGTGAAGTTGAACCGATTACTCAATTCCTCAATTTATCAATTACTCAACACAAAACATGGACAACAAAGTAATAGTAGCAAAAGATCTGACCAAGAAATTCGGAAATTTCACCGCAGTTGATCACATTACCTTCGATGTGAAACAAGGTGAGATATTCGGGTTTCTGGGAGCAAACGGTGCAGGGAAAACCACAGCAATAAAAATGCTGACAGGAATCCTGTCGTCAACATCAGGTATTGCCAAAGTAGCAGGATACGATATAAACAAGGAACGTAACGAGCTTAAAAAGAACATAGGATATATGAGCCAGAAGTTCTCCCTGTATGAGGATCTGACTCTTAAAGAAAACATCAGATTTTATGGTGGCATTTACGGCTTAACTAAAAAACAGATAGTAACAAAAACCGGAGAACTTATCGAAAGATTAAGACTGAGCCATATCGAAAATACTCTGATATCGGAGATACCGCTGGGATGGAAACAGAAAATCGCATTCTCAGTGGCAATTCTGCATCATCCTAAAATTGTATTTCTGGATGAACCGACCAGTGGTGTGGACCCGATTACCAGACGCCAGTTCTGGAACCTTATTTACGAGGCTGCAGAGGACGGCATTACCGTTTTCGTTACTACCCACTATATGGACGAGGCCGAATACTGCGACCGTATTTCTATGATGGTTCAAGGTAAAATGAAAGCTATTGGCAGTCTGCACGAACTGCTTGAAAAATATAATGCCAAGGATATGGACGAAGTGTTCCTTAAACTGGCAAGATAACAATGATGAATCAAGTATTTGAGGAGTTGAATTAACAAGACTTTTTCAATTCATCAATTACTCAATCCATCAATTACTCAAAATAAACTAAAATGAAATCATTCAGAGCATTTGTAATAAAAGAATTTAAACATATCTTCCGTGATGTACGTACCCTGGTTATCCTGTTCGGGATGCCGATAGTCCTGGTGGTGCTTTTCGGATTTGCCATTACCACTGAAATAAACAATGCAAAAATTGCTGTTCTTGACCTTGCTCACGATAACTATTCGCACAGACTGCTCGACAAGATCAGCTCATCTGGCTATTTCAACATTGCCGATGATTTGCAATCATACAGTGAGATAGAAAAATCATTCTCACAGGGAGATATCAAGCTGGCGGTGGTTATAGGTGAAAACTTCGGTAAAAAGATGATAAACGAAAAAGATGCTGACATTCAGATTATAACCGATGCTTCGGATCCTAACACCGCAAATATTGTATCAGGATACCTTACGGCTGTGATACAGGCTTTTACTCTTGAAACCGGAGTGGTAAAACCTCCCAAAGTAACGGTAAAATCACAAATGCTGTATAACCCTGAAAACAAAAGTGTTTTCATGTTTGTCCCCGGAGTTATGACAATAATTCTGATGCTTGTTTCGGCAATGATGACTTCAATAACCATTGCCAAAGAAAAAGAACTGGGAACAATGGAGATACTTCTTGTCTCTCCGCTAAAACCATATGTAATTATTATTGGTAAAATAATACCTTACCTTTTCCTGTCACTTATTAATGCTATAACAATACTCCTGCTCGGACTGTTCGTTTTCCAGATTCCTATGCACGGAGATTACCTGTTGTTACTTTCCGAAGTGTTTTTATTCATCGTAAGCTCACTTATTCTCGGATTACTGATATCGGCAATCAGCGACACTCAACAGGCAGCAATGCTTATATCAATGCTTGGGCTAATGCTTCCTACAATTCTGTTGTCTGGATTTATATTCCCAATTTCAAGTATGCCTGAAATACTTCAATACTTAAGTGATACTCTGCCTGCAAAATGGTTTATCATAATTATAAAATCAATAATGCTGAAAGGAGCCGGAATAAAGGTCATTGCTTTTGAAACCGCATTTATAGCCATAATAACCCTGATTCTCGGCATATTAACAGTTAAGAAATTTAAAATAAGATTAGAGTAATGCAACGAATAATATACATAGTACAAAAAGAGTTCAAGCAGATATTCCGCAACAGGATGATGAAACCAATGTTGTTCATCATGCCGTTTGTGCAGCTGGCAGTTCTTTCATACACAGCCGACTTTACGGTAAAAGATATACGAATATATGTGCAGGACCAGGACATGTCTCCGTTGTCGGCCAAGCTAACAAGTAAAATTAAGGCATCTGACAATTTCACGCTTAAAGATGTTTCATATACCTATGATGAAGGGTTCAACAAAATTCAGGATAACGAAATTGACGTTATCTTGTCGATACCGGAACATTTCAGCCGTAATCTTAATGCAAACAGAAAAACCGAACTGTTCATTACTGCCGATGCCATTAATAGTACAAAGGCCGGCATAAGCATTAACTATCTGCAAAATATAATTCATGATTTCCAGATAGAAGAAGCACAGTCGAAAGGTCTGATAGAAATAAAACCCGGTATCAATACAATAAAACGGGACTGGTACAACCCCGGACTTGATTATAAGTTTTTCATGGTTCCCGGTATATTGGTACTGCTTGTAACCATGCTTGCCCTGTTCCTGTCCGGAATGAATATCGTAAGAGAAAAAGAAGTTGGCACCATTGAGCAGCTCAACGTTACCCCGATACGTAAGTATCAGTTTATAATTGGTAAACTGCTTCCGTTTCTGATAATAGGGGTTTTTGAATTCACTGTTGGTCTGGCAGTTGCCCTGTTATGGTTTAAAGTACCTTTCCTCGGAAGTGTTGGTGTAATATATATGTTTACCATTGTTTACCTGATACTGGTTCTGGGTATTGGAATGTTTATTTCAACCATTACCGACACACAGCAACAGGCACTTTTCCTTGCCTGGTTCTTTTCCGTAATATTTATTCTGATGTCAGGACTGTTTACCCCAATAGAAAGTATGCCACAATGGGCTCAGGACCTGACACTTCTGAATCCTATCAGATATTACGTTGAGGTAATCAGACTTGTAATGCTTAAAGGAAGTTCGTTTGCCAGTATTAAAGTCAATTTCCTTGTAATCACCTTGTCAGCTATAATTATCAACATGCTGGCAATACGTAACTATAAAAAGACGGCATAATTACGGAAGTTTCAGGAAACTGAAGTTCCCGAAAGTGTTAAAATTATAAATTAACAATAGTTTGGATTAAAGAAGGATTAACAGAAAAATAATTATCTGTTTCATATTACTTCCTCAATAAGAACGTCGGTGTTGCTCCATGCAGTATCGACGTTCTTTTTTGCAGTGAATCACACCTTTACTCTGCCATTAAACATAACATACAAATTGACTTTATCAGAAAAGATACATACTTTATAAGAATTATATTAAAATTTATTAACCCTAACACTTTATTATTATGAAATTTATTTTACTTTTTGGGGCAATATTTATTGCAAATTTAACTTCGGTTATGTCGCAGGACATCACCATTACATTTTCGGCAACCGGCGAATCAACAACTGTAGACGAAATAACTGCAACCAATCTGGCAACCAATGAATCTACAACTATACCCGGAGGAGAATCTCTGATATTAACAGAAAATACAACATGGATAAAAGAATCCTCTGTCAGCGATAGGATTTCAATTTCTCCGAACCCGTTTGGTAATATTGCTCAGATACACTATAACAACACAAAAGAGCAACTGATAACATTAAAGCTGACATCCGTATCGGGAAAAATCATATTATCGTATCAGGAAAACCTGCCTGCCGGCACTCATATGTTTAGCATTGCGGCTGACAAGCCCGGTTTGTATATCCTTTCGGTTATTTCCGGAAATGAAATCCAAAGTGTCAAAATAATACAAAAACAAACAGGCAACTCCACACTTGTACATTCCGGGATTCACCCCCCTATAAACAACACCCAAAACTTAAAGTCTGCACTTGCATACACCCTTGCTTATACTCCCGGTGATGTTATTTCTTATGAAATAAAAAGCGGAAGCAACATCACAATTATAAATGATTCACCTTCTGAATCAAAAAATGTTGAAGCAGAAATAGTAACATGTAAAGATTACGACGGAACCAGTTACAAAGTAGTAAAAATAGGGACCCAGACCTGGATGGCCGAAAACCTGCGCTCCGCCCATTATCCCAATGGCGATCAAATACCATTAATAGTTGATGATGCGTCATGGGCAAATTTAACTGACGACAATACCTCAGACGGACATTGCGTTAGTTCTGAAGCAAACGGAGCTTATGGTGCTTTATATACTTATGCTGCCGCCATTGCCGACAACTGGGCCAGAGACAATGCTGACAACCAGGGCATTTGCCCCGACAACTGGCACCTGCCTTCTGATGATGAATGGACTACTCTTACTGATTATCTTGGAGGAGCCCAATATGCAGGAAGCAAAATGAAAGAAACTGGAACAATTCATTGGTTAAGTCCGAACACTGGAGCTACAAACAGCACTGGTTTTAATGCACTTCCCGGCGGAATCCGTGATTACGAAAACGGACTGTTCAAATTAGCAGGCGAATCTGGACATTTTTGGTGTTCAAGAGAGATTTCCTCTCTGGGTTCTGCTTACAGACGTATTTTATACTACAACAGTGAAAATGTAAACGATGTTTACGATGCTAAATCAATGGGAGTTTCTGTTCGCTGTGTAAAAGATTAAACCCGACCTATGCAGTAGAAGCTATGAGAATGTCCCAATAGTCGTCATTCCGAACGAAGGGAAGCCTGCCTGCGCCGAAGCTTCGGCAGGCAGGGAATCTCAAAATTTAAAAGTATTGAAAATCAAGAGATTTCTTCGTCGTTCCTCCTACCAATGACGAAATTGCTTAAAGCATTGATTGTCAACAAGACTTATACGTCATTGCGAATCCGTCAGTTGACGGATGAAGCAATCTCAAATGGATGAGATCGCCGGCCTGTTTGAATGGATTTCCCAGGCAGGCTTCTTCGCTCACGCTCATCTCGATGACGCTGATATTCCGTCATTTTCTCATTATGCCTCAAAAATTTGAGGTTAATTCTCGCAATGACGTTAAGGTTTTACTATTTGGACATCCTAATAGTTTGTGTTAAACAGCATCAGTTTCGCATACAAAAACAACGGGATGACATTGTTTATTAAAAACTGTCATCCCGTTGTTTCTTTTATCTATAAATTATTTATATCGCACTGGGTCCTCGCTCGCCGGTCCTGATACGAATGCACTCCTCCAGTGGAGTAATAAATATTTTACCATCGCCGATTTCACCCTGATTACTATTGTGTGAACGGGCAGCTTTCATTATTGCCTCTACCGTAACATCAACAAACTCATCGTTTACGGCAATTTCTACTTTAACTTTAGGTATAAGCCCGGGAATAACCTTTTTACCACGATAAATCTCTTCACTTTGCTGAACACCATGTCCGGAAACACGACTAACCGTAATCCTTGTTATATCGGCTGCAATAAGACTCTCTCTTACCTCTTCCAGCTGATATGATCTTATAATTGCTGTTATTAGTTTCATTGTTATAATTTTTTACTGTGAACCTTTTCGATAATTAACACTAATTATTTTTCTTTTACTTCTCTCTATTTACCTACCTAATTAATTAGGAGTTAACATACCATAACCACGCTCACCATGATATGAATGATCGAGGCCTTGCATTTCCTCAGAAACAGAAGACTTAAGTCCTACAGTTTTTTCAACCACAAAAAGTATTACAACAGTACTGACAACAGCATAAACAATTGCTATCCCTACGGCTGTAGCCTGTACTCCAAACTGCTGCCACACTGTCCAGGAACCACCTGCTGCTTTGGCAGCTTCTTCCATCCAGCTATCGCGGATAAAGAATGTTAATCCAAGTGCTCCAACAATACCACCAAGACCATGAATACCAAAAGCATCCAGTGAATCATCAAAACCAAGTTTATCTTTATAAATAAGCATTATATAACAAATAATTGTTGCAATTGCACCAAGTGCCATTGCACCTGCCGGCTTTACGACACCTGCTGCCGGTGTCACTGCGACCAACCCTGCCAGAATACCTGAAGCAAAGCCCAGGGCTGTCATTTTACCCTGATGCATTCCTTCAATTATTATCCAGGTAATAGCACCTGCAGCTGCAGCAGCCTGTGTTGCAGTCAGAGCCTGAGCAGTACTTAGTCCGCTTGAGATAGAGCTACCCGCATTAAAACCGAACCAGCCAACCCACAGAAGTCCTGCTCCCATCATTGTCATAACAAGATTGTTCGGCTTCATCTGGCGGTGCGGATAACCACGACGACGCCCGAGAAATATAGCAGCTACTAAACCGGAAACCCCTGCAGAGATATGTACAACTGTTCCTCCCGCAAAGTCGATGGCACCCATAGCACCCATATTAAAAAGAAAACCATCTTCGGCCCACACCCAATGACAAAGCGGATTGTAAACAAATAAACCCCATAATGCAATAAAAACAAGATAACCCCTGAATTTCACCCTTTCGGCAAATGCTCCTGCTATAAGTGCCGGGGTTATTATTGCAAACTTACCCTGAAACATTGAAAATACATATTCCGGAACCCCTCCGGGCAATATTGATTCATCTATACCATTTAAAAACAGATAATCAGGATTCCATCCAAACCATCCTCCCATTACATTACTTCCAAAACTCATACTGTAACTTACAGCCACCCACAAAACACTCATTACCCCCATTGCAGCAAAACTGTGCATCATCGTTCCCAAAACATTCTTCGAACGCACCAATCCACCATAAAACATCGCAAGCCCGGGAATCATCAACAACACCAATGCAGTAGATGTTAACATCCACGCTGTAGACCCGGTATCAACCTGCTGACTTTCAGCCGCAAAAACAGAAATACCTGTAAAACCAAAAAGAAAAATAAACAATCCTAATCTCTTCATAAATATTAAATTTTGATAATTAATGATTTTTTCAGCTGCAAAGATAATTCACACAGGGGTACTTTCAAAATTTTTATTGTTTTTTCTCTCTTCACCCCCTATTTCAAACCGTCTTTATCTTATTTTTTTGCTTTTTTAAATCTTCACCCCCTATTTTCATCTTATAAATCTGAATTTTCATCATTTTCAACAATAAAACATTTAACATGAACCCAAAACAACCAATTACATAAGAAAAACAAATTCAATTTACCATCAATTATGAAACATCTATATACTTTATTCTTTCCGGGAAATACCGGAAAAACTATCTGATTATGCCTATCCTTATCTTATGTAACCACGGCCCGCCTGACTATTCAGACTGATAGAACCGGCCAATATGAGGATATTAATTCTACAATAACATCATTCCATATATTTTGAGATAAATATTTCCACTTTTTTATTTTGCAATTAAAAAAAATGATTTACTTTTGCATCCGGCTTCAGGGGAGATATAACATGGCTGTTCAAGTTTTCCCTGTTAGCCACTGGAGAGATGGCAGAGTGGTCGAATGCGGCGGTCTTGAAAACCGTTGTACCGAGAGGTACCGGGGGTTCGAATCCCTCTCTCTCCGCAGTATATGCTGAGAATCAAGGAGTTACGAGATTTACACGCAAATTTACACGCAAAAGCATCAATCATTTTTTTGGTTGATGCTTTTTTGTTTTATAATTTTACTCGTGTAATACAAAAAATTCTTGGATTTTTTAAATATCACTATGATTCCGCGCGTTAAGAAAGAAAAAGCAAGAATAGTAAAAGTAAAATACTTATCCGATTACAAATTAGAGGTCATTTTTGATAATGGCGAAAAAAGAATTGCAGATTTTGAAGAATTTCTGTTTCAGGAACAAAATCCAATGACCACTCAATTCAGGGATAAAGAGAGATTCAAGCATGTTTATGTTGAGTTTGGACATTTAACATGGGGAAATGGCCAAATGGATATTTCAGCAGATG
>JAADEM010000077.1 GCA_013153405.1 Chlorobiota bacterium | reverse complement strand
AGTATTTCTCAAATGATGAAAACATGAAAGAGGTGCTTGCTCCTGCCATGTACACCATTGACAATCCTATCTTATCAGATCTTATCAAGCAGATAATTGAGATTAATGCAGAAAGACTTACAGTAATTGAAACCTACGGAGAAGCACTTAATCCAGGAACTATTGAATTAGACAAAAAACTGGACATTGCCAGAAAAACATTAATAAAGGCTATAGACAGCCAATTGATGATAATGGCTGATTCAGTGACCAGACTTGAGAATAAAAAGAAGAAAATTGAGGAAGAATTAAAAAAACTTCCTGAAACCGAACGCAGAATGTTAGGTATAGAACGAAAGTTTGATCTCAACAATGAAGTTTACACTTTTCTGTTACGAAAACTCTCTGAGTCTCAAATACAAAAAGCTTCCAACACTCCGGATCATCAGGTACTTGAATCTGCCTTTTCTCAGGGAGTGGTATCTCCAAACAAATCAGCTGACAGGAGAAAAGCGATTATTGCCGGACTTATTTTACCCATAATCTTCATTGTATTACGTCAGCTCTTTAACAATAAAATCACGGGACAGGAAGACATTGAGAAAATTACAAATCTTCCTTTTATCGGACACATTCTGCACAATAAAAAACCGGAAACCAATGTTATTGCATCTCACCCGAAATCTGTCATAACCGAAACATTCAGAAGGGTACGCACCAGACTGGATTTCATTAATCAGGGATTAAAATCCCCGGTTATTGCGGTTACCTCATCAATGCCGGGTGAAGGAAAAACATTTTGTGCCTTGAACCTTGCCTCTGTATATGCCCTTGCCGGTAAAAAAACATTACTTGTTGGTTTTGATATGAGAAAGCCGGGTTTAAATACAATCTTAGGCTTTACAAATACCGATATGGGAATATCAAATTACCTTGCCGGACAAGCTTCGTTAGATGAAATTGTACACAAAAAGGATTTAGAAAACTTATTTGTAATAGGCTCTGGTGTTATACCTCCGAATCCTTCAGAGCTAATAGGTTCTGAAAAAATGAATGCCTTTATTAAAGAAACCAGAAGCCAATATGACATAATTGTTTTTGACACACCTCCCATGGGAATAGTTGCCGACCCGTACCTGATAGCCCGGCACGCAGATTCTGTTGTCTTTCTGATTCGTCAGAACTACACAATAAAAGAAGTTCTGGAACATACTTTAAAGAATGTTGAAGAAGAAGGCATAACTAATATCGGACTTCTTCTCAATGATGTTGTAATAAAGAAATCCGGATACGGATACCGTTACGGTTATGGTTACGGATACGGTTATGGATACGGTTATGGTTATGGACAGGGATATTACGAAGAGTAAGAATCACATTAAAGCTTCAGTTATACGCCTCATTGCTTCTTTAATGTTTTCTTCACTTGTTGCATAAGACAACCTTATACACTCAGGAGTGCCAAAAGCAGTCCCCGGAACTGTGGCTACCAAAGCTTTTTCCAGTAAATACCAGCTTAATTCTTCCGAATTATTGATTTTTCTTCCGTGATATACTTTTCCATATAAATCACTAACATCGGGGAAAAGATAAAAAGCACCTCCCGGCTTTAAAACTTTAACTCCAGGTATCTGCTCAAAAGATTTCACTATTAAATCTCTTCTTTGCATGAAGATGTCTCGCATTTCCAAGGTGTCGTCCTGCGGCCCAGTTATAGCTGCCAGTGCAGCCATCTGCGCTACGGAGTTAGCTCCTGAGGTAACTTGACCCTGCAAATCAGAACAGGCACTCACAAGCCATTCCGGCCCTGCCATGTAACCAACACGCCAACCGGTCATAGCATAGCTTTTTGATACGCTGTTGACAACAATAACCTGATGTTTTATTTCCGGAATCTGTGCCAGGCTAAAATGCCGGCCTTCATAAATAATATGTTCATATACCTCATCTGAAATAACAAACAATCCGGGATGTTTTCTGATAATCTCAGCCAGCCCCCTCAGCTCATCTTCCGAATATACACTCCCCGACGGGTTCGACGGTGTGTTAAGAATAAGTACTTTCGTTTTCGGGCTAATGGTTTCGTCCAGCTGTTGTGCACTTATCTTAAAATCATCCTTTATTGACGTATGTATTATTCGATTTACACCTCCTGCTATTTTAACCATTTCACGATAACTGACCCAGTATGGAGCCGGTAAAACAACTTCATCACCGGGATTCAAAAGTGCCAAAAGAATATTAGAAATTGAGTGCTTGGCACCATTTGAGACCATTATATTTACGGGTGAAAACTCAAGCCCATTATCTTTTCTGAATTTTTCAACAATTGCTTCCCTCAATTCTAAATATCCGGGTACCGGAGCATAATGTGAGTAATTATCATCTATTGCCTTTTTGGCTGCTTCCTTAATATAGTCAGGAGTCGGGAAGTCGGGTTCTCCAAGGCTCATACTTATCACATCCTCTCCCTTTGCTCTTAACTCATTGCTCTTGCGTGTCATAGCAATAGTTTCCGACTCGGAAAGCGATGCAACCAGTTTCGACAGATATTTTATGTTTTTCATATTAATTCATTTAATTATAATCTGTATGACAGATTTTTCATATTTTTAAAAGTTCATTTAATCAAACAAAGTTAACGAAAACCCTTAAACAATGGATATTTTAAAAGAACAGACAGGGTGTATAATTTCGGTTTTGATTATAGCTTTACCCATTCTTATACTGGTTAAATGGTTTTTAAGAAAAGAGCTGGAAACAAAACGTATCGAATACATTACAGGAATAAAAAAAGACATTTTGCCTCAGAGACTTCAGGCGTATGAACGCCTTACATTATTGCTTGAACGCCTTTCTCCTGAATCACTGGTATTAAGAGAGCAGCATCAGGGAATGTCAAGTTTAAGATTCCACACACACCTACTGAAGGTGATTCGTAACGAATTTGACCACAATATTGCCATGCAGGTATACATTCCTCCAAAAACATGGGAGCATATAGAACGCGCCAGAACCGAATTATTAAAACTGATAAATTCAAGTGCTGCTTCAGTAAATCCTGAAAGCAGTTCATTGGAGCTGGGTCGAACAATTATAGAAAACAGTATAACTGAAGTTAATTACTATTTCAAACAAGCACTCAACGCTCTGAAAAAAGATGTTGAGCTGATGTATAAATAAACTGCGTCTGTCGAAATAAATGAAGATATCACTTATAACAGTCACATTTAATTGTGCAAACACATTAAACGACACACTTAACAGTGTCAGAAAGCAAAACTGCAGAAACCTTGAATACATCATTATTGACGGGGCATCAACCGATGGTTCAGTAGATATAATAAAAAACAACAATGACATAATATCTTATTGGTCCAGCTCGGCAGACGAAGGCCTGTACGATGCTATGAATAAAGGAATACGGCAGGCAACAGGTGACTACATCGGTTTTTTACATTCCGATGATATGTTTTTCTCAGACAATACTCTTAATAAAATCTTTAACGCTCTGGAATCATACACTCCTGATGTATTATACGGAGACCTTCAATATGTTAATGCCTCTGACACAAGTAAAGTAGTAAGACTGTGGAAAAGCAATGCGTTTCACCCCGGATTACTAAAAATGGGATGGATGCCACCCCATCCTACTCTGTATATTAAGCGGGAAGTTATGGTAAAAACGGGATTTTTTAATACCTCATATAAAATAGCAGCAGATTATGATTATATATTAAGGCTGTTTTCAAAACATGCTAAAAACTTTTATTACCATCCTCATGTAATAATTAAAATGCGATTGGGTGGAGAAAGCAATAAAAGCATTAAAAACATTATCAAAAAATCAAAAGAAGATCTCAGAGCTTTAAAGACTAATAAGGCTGGTGGTTTATTGACTTTGATTCTGAAAAACTTAAGAAAACTTCCTCAATTTCTGAACCATCGAAAATCATATTGAGTTCCATTTTATTCCTGCAGCCCGTCGTATCACATGACTTCCGAACTTGTGCCGTATCTTGTCCATAGCCATATACAGACTTATCTGTTCTGGGGTGTTTTCGAACAGGTTCAGCTGCTGTGCTCCGGTGATAAGACGGCTTAGTTTGATACCGATAAGCCGGATCATCATGCGGCGTGTATAAAGTCTGTGTAGCAATTCTTTTGCTTCATTTATCAATATATGGTCGAACGATGTGTAAGTGATGTGTTTCTGTATAGTATGGGTGTCAAAATCTGAGTATTTTATTTTTACCGAGATATTTCCTGTTAGCTTTTGTTTTTGTCGGAGTTCAAATGCAAGTTTCTCGACCATGTGAACAATAAGTTCCTCTAAGTACCGCATGTCCGCCGTATCATGATCGAATGTCGTTTCAGCGCTTATTGACTTACGTTCGGAAAAACGAATAACAGGCGAGTTGTCGATGCCGTTGGCTTTTTTCCACAGCTCTATTCCGGCTTTGCCGAGTACATTCTGCATCATAAAAGGAGGAATCTCTTTAAGTGTTTCTATGCGTTCCACCCCCATAGATGTGAGCAGTTTGTACGTCTTTTGTCCTACGCCAGGTATTTTGCTTATAGGCAGAGGGTTAAGGAATGGCTGAACCACCGGTGCTTCAATCTGTAGTCCTCCGTTAGGTTTTGCTTCTCCGGTGGCTATTTTCGATACGGTTTTGTTTACCGACAATCCGAATGATATTGGCAGACCTGTCTCTTTAATTATTGTTTGTCTCAGCTCTTTGCTCCATTGCAAGCAGCCGAAGAAACGATCCATTCCGGTCAGATCGAGATAATGTTCATCAATGGAGGCTTTTTCGTAAACAGGGGCACGTTCGGCAATAATATCGGTAACTATATCGGAATATTTTGAATAGGTTTCCATATCGCCGCGAATGAAAAACGCATCTTTACAGAGTTGTCTTGCCATGCGCATTGGCATTGCCGAGTGTACACCGTAAGTGCGTGCTTCATAACTGCAGCTTGCCACAACTCCACGGTCTGACATTCCGCCTATGATGACCGGTTTGCCGTTTAGCTTCGGGTTTCGCAGTCGCTCTGCCGACACAAAAAATGAGTCAAGATCAAGATGTACAATGGTACGCATTGGTTGTAGAATTATATGGTTATCTGTTTCCGGCTGCATGTTGTTTTTGTTTTTTGTTGTCAGATAAAAGTTGCCGATTTAATGTGTGATTAAAAAATAATCATAGGTGCGATTATAATATAGTCATAATTTTGTATGTTTGAAAAACAAAAAAATATCAGTCAGTAACTTTAATTTTTATAAAACTTTCAACTTACAGTTATCATGTATTTTGCAGAAAACATAAAATTATTACGTAAACGCAGGGGCCGGACACAGGATGATGTGGCACAGGCACTCGGGCTGAAACGCTCAACTTTGAGCGGTTATGAAAACAGAGTGGCTCAGCCAAATATGGATGCATTAGTTGCTTTGTCGGAGTATTTTAATGTTGCTATTGATACTCTTGTCAAGGTTGATTTACAATCGTTGTCGGAAAGTCAGTTGCGGCAGTTGGAGAGTGGGTTCGATGTGTTTGTAAAAGGAAAAGGATTGCGGGTACTTGTATCAACAGTTGATGCCGAAAATAATGAGAACATAGAGCTTATTCCTGAAAAGGCAAAAGCCGGTTATACTACCGGATATGCAGATCCTGAATATATAAATGAACTTCCGGTATTTCATTTACCATTTTTATCGAAAGATAAAAAATACCGTACGTTTCAAATATCGGGCGACTCTATGCTGCCAGTGCCTGAAGGTGCCTGGGTAACCGGAGAATACCTTCAGGACTGGACTACTGTGAAAACAGGTGATGCGTGTATTGTAGTTACTCTGGATGATGGAGTTGTATTCAAGATTGTGGAAAACCGCCTTGAAGAACACCGGGAATTGATACTGCACTCTCTGAATCCTCAGTTTGAACCGTATTCTGTTGCAGCTGCAGATATACGTGAAGTATGGCGTTTTGTTCATTACATAAGTGATGATGTGCCCGAAAGCACTGCCGATATGCAGAATATTGCCCGTAGTCTGTTTGAATTAAAAAATGATGTGAAAAGAATTAAGGAGCATCTGAACAGATAAAAGTACAGGGCTCTGGTTGCACAAAGTTGTGTGGCATAATTTGCTGTATGTCATGTGTTCCGGTTCGTTTTGTGCCTTGTGTGTTTCCCCGTTTTATTTTTTGTTGTTACATCACAGTAATGTTTTGTGTCTTGAAAATTAAAACATGTAAAAGTGATAACCTTTTGGTTTTATATCCGTAAATGCTTTGTCTTAAACCCAAATGGAGTATTTTAAAATCGGACTTAACCCTTACTGTGTGCAGCAGGCTTGCTATTGCATGGTTTCTACTGCATATGTCGGGTTAAAAGTAAGCAGGTATCAATATGGTGTTACTATATGTTAAAACTTGTAAAAAAAGCTTAACCAAAGAATAATGGCCGATGTTAATAGTTACTTTTGGCGCGTTAAAAAATAAACACAAATTAACTTAATTAAATAATTAATCCAATGATCTATTTCTACATTATGCCCATAATCTTTGTGATTGGGTATGCGACAATTGCCTTGGAGCATTTCAACAAAATTGACAAAGCTGCTACAGCTCTGGTAACCGGAGGATTGTTGTGGCTTATACTTGTTGTAGGCCATAATGAACTTTGGGGCTTTATTCAAAGTAATGAGATGAAAGAGTTTGTCGGATGTGCCAAGGAGGGGCATACCGATATTTTAACTGTTATTACTCATGGGGCTTTTACCGAGCATCTGGGCGATATTGCTTCTATTATCTTTTTCCTTCTGGGGGCTATGACTATTGTTGAGGTGGTTGACCGTTATCAGGGATTCAGGATAATTACCGATAAGATTAAAACCACTAATAAGGTAAAGCTGCTTTGGATTATTTCATGGCTTGCATTCTTTATTTCAGCAGTACTTGATAACCTGACAACAACTATTGTGATGGTGACTCTGTTGCAAAAATTGTTAAGCAAACAGGATAATCGCTGGTTGTTTTCCGGAATGGTTGTTATTGCAGCAAACTCAGGAGGTGCATTCTCGCCAATGGGTGATGTTACCACAATCATGCTTTGGATCGGAGGTCAGATTACCGCGGCCGGAGTTGTTAAAGGATTGTTTGTTCCGAGTTTGATATCCACACTGGTTCCTCTTATTATTCTTTCAATTATCATGCCCGGCAAAACATCAAAGCCGATGCTTGACGAAGATGAGACAGAAGAATTCGTACCTCAAAGATATCGTGTTATCATTTTAATTCTGGGACTTGCAGCTCTGGTTTCTGTACCTATTCTTAAGGCTACAACACACTTGCCACCATCAATGGGAATGTTGTTAGGACTCGGAGTATTGTGGGTTTATACAGACCTGACCCTGAAAAGAAGGGCAGAGCATCTTGATCATCGTAAGCTGAGTGTGGTAAGGATACTTGAAAAGGTTGATGTGGCTACGGTAATGTTTTTCCTTGGAATTCTTCTAAGTGTTGCCGCATTGCAGGTTGCCGGACATCTTGACTTACTTGCAAACTGGTTGAAGAACAGTGTAGGAAATGTATATGCCATTGACCTGATAATCGGACTTCTGTCATCAATAGTTGATAATGTGCCTTTGGTTGCTGCCGGTATGGGTATGTATGATATTGCACATGTAGGAGCAACAGGTTATGCTGCCAATTTTGTTGTAGATGGTCCGTTCTGGGAGTTTCTGGCATACTGTGCCGGTACGGGAGGTAGTATTCTTATTATTGGTTCTGCTGCAGGTGTTGCTGCAATGGGACTCGAAGGAATACCTTTCTTTTGGTATCTGAAAAAGATAGGATGGCTGGCATTGATAGGTTATCTGTCGGGAGCTGCCTTTTATATTCTGGTAGGAGCTATCTGATAAAATATTAATTTGTACTTTTGAAAGGTGAAATCTGTTTTAGGTTTCACCTTTTTTGATGTTTATTCGTTGAGCCTTTTTATTCTTTTATTTGTGCAAATTGATTTAGTGAATAAACAAATAACCGATTAAACATATAAAGCGTGATATTAACAGGTACCATAGTTAATGTGTTTGCAGTTGTTGCCGGAAGTACTATAGGAATGCTTGTGGGCTCCCGTTTACCTAAAAAAATAACCACAAGTGTGTTTAACTCAATGGGGTTGTTTACCATGTTTTTAGGGTTTTACATGGCTTTGAAAGGGCAAAACTTTCTTGTCATGGTGTTTAGTCTTATACTGGGAACTATAGTGGGTGAAATGATGTCACTGGAAACAAAAACAGAAAATTTATCCAACAGGCTTAAAAAGATGTTGAAACTTGGTAATCCGAAATTTACCGAAGGTATGCTAACTGCATTTCTGTTGTTCTGTATGGGGTCAATGACAATTCTGGGAGCAATTGATGAAGGTGTAGGTAATGGTTCAGAGATACTTCTTACAAAATCATTGATGGATGGTTTCTCATCCATTGCACTGGCTTCTGCTTTCGGACTTGGTGTTGCATTCTCTGTTATACCCCTGTTTATTTTTCAGGGTGGAATAACGCTTTTTGCCTGGTGGCTTGGTGAGTTTTTCCCTGAGGTCATAATTAATGATCTTACGGCAGTGGGCGGAATATTGTTGATAGGATTAGGAATAAATATTCTGGAGTTGAAACATATCCGGATCATGAATATGCTTCCGGCTTTGCTGTTTGCTATACTGTTTTCGTGGATCGCGAATTTTGTGATATAATACCGAAGGTTTCGCTCGAAGCGAAGCCTTCGGTATTTTTCTTCTTTTAAGCGAGATTTTCGGTTATAATAGTTTTGTCTATAAATTGACCAGGTTGCCGATCTTCAGGCCGATGTAAACAGAACGCGGTTCACCCGGACCGTAAATGTATCCCGGGTCACGGTTGATACCTGTGTCGAAATCGTTTTGGTATGAATTAAACATGTTTTTCACTCCTCCGAAAAGCTGAAGTGTCGCACCGTTTATCTTTATGTTGTACCTAATTTTCAATCCCATATCGAAAAAGTTCTGCGAGGTGCGCAGTTCACCCTCGGATGGACCAGGGATGGTTGGGCCGAAATAAGGGACCAGCATCTTTCCGGTATAATTTCCCGTTGATGAAATTCCGAAATTCTTTAGCGGTTTCCAATCGAAGGTCAGATAGCCGTAATTGTTTGGCGTGCGGAAGAACTTAGTTTCGTCAAACTCCTGAGGTGCTTCATATTCGCTGCTTTGTATGGTGTACCCTGCGGTGAAAGACAGCTTGTTTGAAGGAACAACATTCATTTCAATGTTCAGTCCTGTTACCCTGGCACCGTCTTCAGCATTAATCCTGGTGTAGATCACTGTTCCTTCCTCATCCGGTTTGCTGTACTCCATCACGAACGGATCTTTCAGCTTTGTGTAAAATCCTTCCATCAAAAGCCCGAAATACACTTTGCCAAGCTGTTTGTTGAAATCAAGTGATGCCATAAAACTGTTGCTTGTCTCCTGTTTCAGGTCAGGACTGTTTTTGTGTATCACTTTTCGTGAACCTGATGTTTCGATGTGCAGGTCTTCGTCGAAGATCTGAGGGGCACGGTATCCCTGCGAGTAGCTCACTCTTGCCTGAAGCCACTGTTTTATGTCATACTTCAAAGTTACTCGCGGACTGAGTACATTACCCGAATTGTCAGAATCGGGATTTTCCTTGTCGTGTACCTGATAGTGGTCAAATCGTGCTCCTACCGAAGCTTTAAGTTTATCCCAATTAAGTTCGTACTGTGCGAATATTCCTGTTGTGTTTATTGTTTGATCGGCAACAGTAACATTGTCGGTGTGAGGGATGTTGATGATGGAATCACCGATTATCAATGCATTTTCGTAGTCTGCATATCCAAGTTTTTTATCAACGAGAGACGAACCTACGTTTTCGATACCTACAATGAGATTTGAAGTTCCGAGCTGTGCCTTGTATTGTGTTCCTATGGTGTAAGTGAAATCGGCTGTGTTTCCGTAATCCTTCAGCGATTTGTTTGCACCGTAGTATGAATCACGGTTTACCCGCTGTCCGGATGCATATACCGATAACAAATCAATGTCTCTGAAAAACTGATCGTAAGTAATAGCACCTGTTGTTATGTTGTGACCTACAGCTTCGGCAATATTGGCCTCATGAGGAGGGTAGTCGAACTTGTCACCACCGCGTCGGTCCTCTTTGATGTGGAAGAAATCAAGGGCTACCTTGCTCCTTTTCCCGAAACGATGATAGATCCGTGATCCGATAGTTACGTTTTTCAGTAAGGCTATCTCCGAAAAATCGTCATCGTTGGCATCAAAAGGGTCGCGATGGCGGAAGAAACCGTACATCGACATACCGGTTTTATTGTCGCCTGAAACAACCGATGAATTAAAATTAACAGAGTAATCTGCAGCAGGATCAGAATAACCGACACCGGTAAGTCCGGCATCCACACCAAATTCGTACGAATTATTTATCGGATCTTTTAGTATCAGGTTGATTGTTCCGGCAATGGCATTACTTCCGTACAGGGCAGAACCGCCCCCGCGTATCACCTCAACCCGTTCTATCATGTTGGCCGGTATCAGCTCCAAACCGTAAACGCCTGCAAGACCGCTGAAAATGGGACAGCTGTTTATCAGTATCTGAGAGTAAGGACCTTCCATTCCGTTCATCCTCACCTGTGTGAACCCGCAGTTCTGGCAGTCGGTTTCAGTCCTCAGTCCGGGACAGAAGTTCAAGCCTTCGCTCAGGGTAACCGATTGGGTAGTGGCAAATATTTTGTGAGTAATTGAATTTACAATGGTTGACGATTCTTTGCGGTTAGTTTCGTTACGGTCGCCTGTTACAACAACCTCTTCAAGTCTGAGCACATCTTCCTGAAGCTCGAATTTAACAGTTATGGTTTTTCCTTTTATGGCAGTTACCTCTTTCTCCACAGGTTTGTATCCCAGCGACTGAACGACGAGGATGATCTTACCTTCGGGAAGGTTAACAAGGTGGTAGTGCCCTGTTTCATCGGTTGTTGTCCCTATGGTGGTTCCTTTTACACTTACAGTAGCAAACGGTATATGTTCGCCGCAGCAAACAACATGTCCGTTTATGTTGGCATCGCTTTTTGTATGTTGCTGGCGTGTTTGTTTGCATTCTTGTTTCCTTGTCTGATGCTGGCCATCAACCGACTGGAAAAGCATAAATAATGATATTAATAAAAAATATAATTTAATCATGTTTGTTTTATTTTTAAGTGTTAGAATACAAATGTTTTCCGGTAAAATATAATTCCGGAAAATATTTTAATGTTATGAAAAAATTAGTTGCATAATATGTTAGCACTACGGGAAATAAACGCAAGGTCAATGTATAGACTAGATGACGGATAAGCAGTGGTTGATGGTGAATTTTCATCATCACTCCTAATTTATCACCGACTATGTGTTAAAAGCTTTACGTTTATTGTCGTGATTTTAATAATGTACGCGCCTTTTCGTAAAATGAATTTTAGTTCCGATATTTGAGTGGTTATATGAAAAAGGGCGGTGCCCTGCCTTTTTTTCGAAGAATGTGTGAGTGTGAGGCCTTTTTTACAGGTGAAAAAAGAAGTCTGGTCTTTTGGTATGATAAGATTAACGTAAATGTTAAAACTATTGCCGGGAAAAGCAGATTTACTACATGATAAAAATGAAATACGGAATCAGAATGGTGATGTGTTTTGAACGGTTTTGAATCTTCTGATTTGTTGAACGGGTGAGCATGAGCAATGATGGTTCCGTCATCCAGTTTGTGGGTATGAAGAAAAAGTGCCTTATCGACTATCATTAAACTCATTAGGCCGGTCAATATGATGGCAATGGTTTTGATCGATATTTGGTTGACAGGCTTTTTCATTTCGGCACAAAAATAAATACATTTCTTATTTAGAAGCAGTAAAAATAAATTTTTATCAAAATATTTTCATGAATTGTGATATTACTTCATAATTGGCTGATCATTGCTTATTTTAGCCGATATTTTAGGTTAATATCATAAAACTTTAAGAATTGGAAAAGGACACAAAGATATTATTGATAAAGTTGTTTGAAGAGTGGGCCGGAGAAGAGGCCAGGTCGTATGTGGCATTGCCTTTGTCGGGAAGTTACAGGAGATATTTCAGGATATCGGGACGTGAAAAGAGTGCGATAGGAACCTACAATGCCGACATGAAAGAAAACGTTGCATTTCTTGAGATGTCGAAACACTTTAAAGGTAAAGGGCTGCCTGTGCCTGATATTTATGCAGTAGATCTTGACAATAACATTTATCTGCAGCAGGATCTTGGCGATACTTCATTGTATGCATTTCTTCAGGGAATCAGAAAGGGTAAGGATTTTCCGGATGAGTTGAAGGCTTTTTATAAAAAGACGCTGGAATCACTTATTTACTTTCAGATAAAAGGCGGAGAAGGGTTTGATTATTCAAAATGCTATCCCCGAGCAGCATTCGATCGTCAGAGTATGTTATGGGATTTGCACTATTTTAAGTATTATTTTCTGAAACTTGCGCGTATCCCGTTCGATGAGCAATCGCTTGAGGATGATTTTCATAAATTAATAGATTTTCTTCTGGAAGCTGAACACGATTATTTTATGTATCGTGAT
Organism: Chlorobiota bacterium; assembly: GCA_013153405.1. Taxonomy (GTDB): domain Bacteria; phylum Bacteroidota; class Bacteroidia; order Bacteroidales; family Marinilabiliaceae; genus JAADEM01. The sequence goes on along the minus strand of JAADEM010000077.1, from coordinate 13,849 downwards.
TTTCAGAGCAGAAATATAATGGTTGTTGATGATAATCCTGTTTTTATCGATTATCAGGGAGGAAGGAAAGGTGCATTGCAATATGATGTGGCTTCTTTACTGTATGATGCCAAAGCAGATATTCCGGATGATGTACGGTTAGAGCTTTTATCTTTTTATATGGATAAACTTGCAGAACATATTGATTATGATAAAAAAGAGTTTGTTGCGCACTATTACGGATATGTTCTGATACGAATGATGCAGGCAATGGGAGCATTCGGATTTCGCGGTTTTTATGAAAAGAAAGAGCATTTTTTGCAAAGTATACCTTATGCCATCGGGAATCTTAAATATCTGCTCGATAATGTAATATTTAAGGTTGAACTTCCGGCACTGTTTATGGCTTTACGAAATGTTACGGAATCTGATGAACTGTTAAATATAGGCAGAGCTGCCTCTCAACTAACGGTTTCGGTAAGCAGCTTTTCGTATAAGCGCGGTATTCCGGTCGATATTTCCGGAAACGGTGGTGGACATGTTTTCGATTGCAGGTGCCTGCACAATCCGGGTAAGTATCCACAATACAAAGACAAGACCGGTAAAGATACCGAGGTTATTGAATTTTTCAGAAAAGAACCTGATGTGGAGAATTTTCTTAATGCTGTTTTTAAGATAGTTTCACAATCGGTTGAAGCTTATATGGCACGTGGATTTAAAAATCTTATGGTGTCTTTCGGATGTACGGGGGGACAGCATCGTTCAGTATTCTGTGCCGAAGAGCTTGCTGAATATCTCAGATCGGAATATGATGTTAATGTGGTTCTGAAACATGTAGAGCAGGAAATGAAAAGGATGTGATAAAATGATGATAGTTGATTCCTGTATTATTATATTGGTTTATTTGTTAAGCTGACCGGCGAACAAAGCTGTTTGAAGTTTGAGTGCTTCAAACATAACCATCTGATACTGCCATATAGTAACACCTTAATAACAGAACCATAGAAAAACTATAACAATTGATTTAAATGAATGCAATGATCTTTGCTGCCGGACTCGGCACTCGTTTACGCCCTCTTACCGATACTATGCCTAAAGCAATGGTCCCTTTCATGGGAAAACCGTTATTGTGGCATGCAATAAAAAGTGTAGAGAAAGCCGGAGCACGTAAAGTTGTTGTTAACGTACATCACTTTGCCGATAAAATTATTGATTATCTTAAAAGTGAAAAATGGAACAGTGAGATTGTTATTTCCGATGAAAAAGATAAACTGCTTGATACAGGCGGGGGAATAGTAAATGCATTGCCCTTATTTAATCCGGATGAGCCCGTTATTATACGAAATGCCGATATTGTAACTTCTTTTGAATTAAACAGACTTGTTGAATCCCATAAGATGAATAACAGTGATGCAACTTTGCTGGTTATGCACAGGCAATCATCGAGATATCTCATCTTCGATGATGATATGAGAATGTGCGGGTGGAAAAATGTAAATACCGGTGAGAAAATAATGTTTAGTAACTGTACAGACGAAACGGATTTGGGGTTTTGCGGCATTCATGTTATAAATTATGATTATATACGGGCAATGGGCGATGTGCGTAAATTTTCAATAATAGAGGGTTATCTGAGTACAGGTAAGCAACGGCTGATAAAAGGTTTAAAACTTGAAAATGATATTGACTGGTTTGATGTAGGCAGTGTTACAAAGCTTAATGAAGCTGAAGAGTTTTATAAAAACAGGAAATGAAATATTATTATTCCGGGACTTTTTAATATCTTTTATATATTCTGAACAGAATACATAGCCTGAACTTTTTTATGTGAATTTTGTTCAAAGTTTTAAACAGCAATATTTTTTAATATGAGTGACGCTTTTCATTCTCACAATCACGGCACAGCCGATCCTTTTGACAGATTTATTAAATTTATTTCCGGAGGTAGCATATTGTTAATACTTGCAGCTGTGGTTGCTGTAGTGTGGGCAAATCTTGATCATAAATCTTATGAGCATATCTGGCATAATTACATAATGTTTGATGCCTCATTTTTTAAAGTGAAGATGAGTACGCTTCACTGGATAAATGACGGATTGATGGCCATATTCTTTTTTGTGGTCGGGCTGGAGATTAAGCGAGAGTTTCTGGCCGGGGAGTTAAGCTCTTTTCGTCAGGCTGTGTTTCCTATTGTTGCTGCTATCGGAGGAATGATAATACCTGTTGTTATTTTTGAGTTTTTCAGACTTGAAGGCGAAGCTTCACACGGCTGGGGCATCCCTATGGCTACCGATATTGCTTTTTCACTCGGAGTGCTAGCTATTCTTGGAAAAAGAGTGCCTTTGAGCCTGAAGGTTTTTCTGACGGCATTGGCTATTGTTGATGATTTGGGGGCAGTTGTGGTAATAGCTTTGTTTTACGGAGGACAGCTTGACTGGAGTGCACTTGCTGTTGCTATAGGCTTACTGGGAATTCTGGTTGTTGCAAACAGGTTAAAAGTTCAGGATTTGCGGCTTTATACTTTTGTCGGGTTTGTTATCTGGTACTTTTTTCTGATGTCGGGAGTTGATGGCCCCGGTACCGGTTTGCATGCAACAATTGCCGGTGTGCTGGTCGCATTCACTATACCTGCGAGGCCGAAAGTTGATGCTAAAAGTTTTATTAATGAGATAAAAGACATTCTGTTCAGGTTTTATGACTTGTCAAAGAAGAACGACAATGTAATGCTGACTCACGAACAATTATCGCTTATAAACGAAGTAGAATATTCTGTTAAAAAGGTTCAGAGTCCGTTACAGTATATTGAAAACCGCCTCGAGGGGTTCGTAAACCTGTTTATTTTACCTGTGTTTGCACTAGGCAATGCAGGAGTTTCCATTTTAGGAAACAATGGAGATGTTGTTTTTACAACCGTTTCTTTTGCTATTGCGTTTAGTTTAATTGTTGGAAAAACTATCGGTATTACATTCTTTTCGTGGCTGGCGGTTAAATTTAAACTTGCAGTGAAGCCGCCTAAAACATCCTGGCTATCGTTTACAGGAGTAGGGATACTTGGCGGTATTGGATTTACAATGTCGATATTTATAGCAGGTCTGGCATATCATAATGAGCTGCTGAATCAAGCCAAGATGGGAATCTTTATCGGTTCAATAATAGCAGGAGTTGCCGGATATCTCATTTTGAAATATTCGCTTACAAGAGATGAGCAAAACCTGACTCCGGTATCGGATAAAGCTGATAATTGAAAAAATATTCTTAATTACTTCCCTGAGCCTGTTCCGGTATTATCATATTCAGTTATTATTCCTCCGGTAAGGCGGACTAAATCAATGTGACTGGCTATAAGTTCGTATAATGCGGTTAATTCATATAATGCGGTTGTAAGATATGTCCGCTGAACATCTCTGAAATTGAAGGAGTTTATCACTCCGTTTTTATATTTTTCAGTACTTATTTCAAGGTTCAGTTTTGAAGTCTCGAGGTTTTCGTGTGCAACTATAGCCAGTTCTTTTCTGACTTCAAATAAATCGTACATATTAAGAAGACGGTTATTGAGCTGATGTTTCATATCTGCAAGGCGGATATTACCAATCTCTCTCTCCATTTCGGCTATCTTAATGTTTGTTTGAACACGGTTTCCGTTGTAAACATTAAATGATACGGCAAAAGTGGTATAGAAAGAAAATTTCTTATTTATGCTTTTTAAGTTATCATAGTTGTCATTCAGATTTTCAGGGTAATAGTTGTAATTTGAACTGCCTGAAAAGGATACTGACGGATAGCGTGCGCTTTTTTCCATTGCTATGTTTTTGTCAAGCAAAGCAAGGTTGAGGTATTGGTTTTTAAGTGTCCTGTTGTTTGACTCCATCTTACTTTTCAGATCGGCCAGCGTATAGTTGTTAAGTACAGGAGCAAGTGTGTCGGCCGGAACAAACTCGGCAATGTCTTTTAATGCCAGAAGATATCCGAGCTCTCGCATTGCCGAGCGGTAAATCATTTTCTGATTCAGATAGTTTGATTTGTCAGTAAGCCATGCTGTTTTTGCCTGTAACACTTCGTATGTTGTTCCTGCACCAAGGTTTTTACGGTTTTTTACGTAATCATATCTGTCTTTTGATAGATCCATAACCTCCTTCATTACATTCAACCGCTCTTTCTCCAGCACAATTCTGTAGTAACCCAGAATAATAGCCTGTATGGTATTTTCAATTACAAGAACCGAATTCCCTTCCGACAGACTTTCAAGCAATCCAAAACGACTTTTGTTGATTCTTACGGTAAAACCGTTGAAAAGAACCCAGTTAAGGCGCAATGAGGGTTGAATTAATACAGTTTTATTAAATCCTTCTGAACGTTCATTATATGTTCCGTTTATTGTAGGGCCTATACTTATCGAAGGATATGCTCCGGCATACTGCCAGTTGTTCTGTTTTTTTGCTATTTCCACATTGCTTTTTTCAATTCTTATACCATAATTGTTTTCGAGTCCGGTACTGATAGCTTCTTCAAGCGTAATAGCTTGCTGTGCTGAAATATCAACCAATATGGATGTCAGAAATAACAAGATAATGTATATATAAATCGGTTTCATTCTTAATTGTTTAAAGTTTTTGTGGTTGTAAATACAAAAAGTCTAGTCTATCTTTCTTTTTTTGTAAATGTTTGCTTTTTCAACCTCTTCGCGAGTAGGTTTTACTCCCGTAAAAAGATATCTCATCCATACCCTGATATCATTCAGAAACAGAATAGTTACAGGGAAAACCGTTAATATGAAAATGGTTCCGAAAAATACTCCGTATGCAAGTGCCATTGCCATTGGGATAAGGAACTGTGCCTGTCGGCTTTTTTCAAAAATTATAGGAAAAAGTCCGATAGTTGTCGTTAGTGTTGTAAGTACTATAGGACGAAAACGGGCCAGCCCTGCATGTAATACCGCATCTTTTACTTTCATGTTATCAACAGCCAGCAGGCGATTGTATTTTTGCAGAAAAACCACAGCATCATTAACTGTTACACCCGACAGGGCAACCATTCCGAATGCACTTAAAATGGATATGGGAATACCGTGAAACATGTGTCCCCACATTGCACCCATATATGCTAATGGTATCATCGAAAGAATAATCATTCCCTGTCCGAAAGATCTGAAGTGTATCATTATAACAATTGTCATAAGTATAAATGCCGGAATAAAGTAGTGTAACATAGAACTCTGACTTTCGGCTGCGTTTTTTTGTTGTCCCTGATATACGAATCTTACACCAGGATAGTGGGCCTTAATTTTGGGCAGAATGTTTGATTCGATGTAATTAAGCAGAGGAGGAACAGGTTCGTCGGGATTAATAACATCGGCTTCGATTCTGATTTCGCGTTTCATGTTGTAACGGTGAATATTTACCGGTCCCCGCTCAATATGGAAGTCAGCAATTTCGGCAAGAGGATATTCTCCCTTAGGAGTCTTTATTTTCATCCTTTCCAACTGTCCCAGTTCTCTACGATCAGATCTGGGATAGCGTACCCATACTCTCAGTTCATCCTTGCCGTGCTGTAACCGTTGTGCCTGAGAGCCGAAAAAGCCGTTACGAACCTGATTCAAAACAGTGAAATCATCGAGTCCGAGAAAGTATGCTTTAGGTTTTAGTTTAAGACGCACTTCCTGTGCACCCAGGGGATTGTTATCTTTTACCTCGGTAATGGCCGGCATCTCCTTCATTTCACTCATAAGCATATCTCTGGCTTTCGACAGTTCATTAAGGTTAGCTCCTAAAAGACTGATCGAGATTGGAGAACCCCAGTGACTTGTGCCTGCAACCGATATTTTGTCAACTTCGGGAACTTTGCCAATCTTTTTTCTTACTCTGTTTGCAATATCGAATGATGAAACCGGGCTGCCTTCGAGGTTGCGAAGTAAAACAGAAATGTGACCTGCATGAGATCCGGTTTCTTCTCCGTTGAAAGAACTGCCGAGAGAAAGGAAGGTGTAAATAATAAAGTCGGAAGTGTCGTTATATTCTTTTTTCAGATCATCGTTAACTTCCCATACTTTCTTTTCAAAATCATATAATGCTTCAAGTGTCTGCTTTTCACCTTCACCGGGTGTAAATGCAATATTTACATCGAAGTTGTCGGGCGGTATATTAGGGAAGAATGTGGTTGAGATAAATCCACCCTTGAATAATCCGATAGTGATAAGGGTCAGAGTAAGAGGAATGAAAAATACAATGTAACGGTATTGTATCACTTTTTTCAGGAATGTTCCGTAATGATCCCGGACGTATGAAACACCATTTTCAAGATAGTTTCTTATTCTGTTTCCAAAATTTACAGCATCAGTCGAACGTTTCAGAACATGAGGGGTGCCAATGTGTGCCGGTAATACAAAGAATGCCTCGAATAGTGAAAATATCAGACTGAATATAACCACAAATGCCATTTCGAACATCATCTCCATCCGTCCCTGAACAAAAAGAAGTGGTGTAAATGCAATAATAGTGGTCAGTACTGATGTAATTACCGCAGGAAGCACTTCCATGGTGCCGTCTACAGCTGCTTTCATTGGTGTTTTACCTTTTTCGAAATGGGAGAATATATTTTCGGCAATAACAATACCGTCATCCACAAGTATTCCTACTACCAGAATCATTCCGAACAGTGATATCATATTTATGGTTATACCGTACAAGTTTGCAACAACAAACATTGCCAGAAATGCCGACGGAATACCCCAGGCAACCCAAAGTGATAACCGGAAACTTAAAAACAGGGCAAGTATTATAATTACCAGAATAAGTCCGAAGAATCCGTTTTTGTAAAGTAAATCAAGACGGGAATGTAGCATGTCGGAATAATCAAAAGTTACGTAGAGTGTAGCATTGTTGTACTTTTGATTAAAATCCCGGATGTATTTGTTTACGTATTTAGATATTTTTTCGAGGTCTTCAGTTATCAGCTTGTTAACTGAAATACTTATGGCTGGCTGCCCGTTAAGAAGAGTAAAGTCCGGCACATCCTGAAACTGTACTTTTACTTTTGCAATATCACCTATTTTTACCATTCCGCCTTCCTTATCACCTCTCACTACAATATTTGAAATGTCGTTAGGATTTACAGAACGATTACGTACTCTGATAATCACCATGTAATCATCATTTCGTATTTCTCCTCCCGACAGGTCACGGTTAGCACTTGAAACGGCTTTGCTTACATCATTTAGTGTAAGTCCGTACCGGAGCAGGTTCTCTTCCGATACTTCAATGGAGATTTCGGTAGCAGGGAAACCGGTTAGTTTAATCTGACTTATAAGTCCCGAAGACAAGAAATCATCTTCTATATGATATGCCATCTCTTTCAAGGTCATCAGGTCGGCCGAACCAGACAGTCCGAGTCTGAGTGCAGGTGTTATGGAGCGTTGTTTGAAAACAATAGGCCTTTCAGCGCCCGTAGGCATACTGGTAATTCCGTCAATAGCATTCTTAACCTCCTGCAGTGTCAGGTCAATATCGTATTCGCCGGTAGTCTCGATTTGTACACGGCTGATATTTTCTGAAGAGGTTGAGTTTATCTCTTTTATACCCGGAATCCCACGTATGGCTTCTTCAACACGAACAGTAATTCCCTCTTCCATCTCTTTCGGTGATGCTCCGGGATAGGCAACGGAAACTGTAATGAACCTTGATTTTCTTTCAGGCAGAAAAGACTTTTTCATTGATAGAAAACTGGCTATTCCTGCCCCTAAAACAACTATAACTATAAGGTTGGCATAAAACGGATATTTTACAAATGTCTCTATTATTTTTCGCATTTCAATTGCTTTTTACCTTCAATGATTAATTTTTATACCGGATGCTATTTTTCACTTAACGGTTTAAATGTAGCATTGCCTGTAATTCCGGTAATGGCTTCTGTTACCACCATCTCACCAGGTTTTAAACCATTGAAGTAAAGTGTTTCATCGTTAAGTTTAAGGACATTTATCTCTCTCTTTTCAAGCTTGCCATCTTTTATGATGTATACCTCGCTGCCGTTGTATACGGCATTTCGTGGCATCTCCATAACTTCCGGAACATCTTTCCCGTGAAGAACTACATTCAGATACATTCCGTCAAACATTGGAAATTCTCTTGTGTTTTTTACTGCTACAAATACACTTACTGTGTTGGTGGCTGTGTTTATAACTTCACCTACTCTTGAAACGTATCCTTTGTGTTTAAAACCTGAATCATCATACAAATCAGCTTTAGTGTTTACAGATATGAGGTTTATGTTCTGCACTCTTACGGGAACTTCCACTTCAAACAGGTCGGTACGGGTGAAGATACCCAGACGTACCCCCGGATTTACAACGGAACCCGCTTGCATGCTTACCTCTTTTAAAGAACCGTCGTATGGTGCATGTATAAAGTATTTGGTATAACGGACTTCATTACTTTTAATAGAATAATACTCATTAAGTATATTCCTTGAGGCCATAAATATCCGTTCTTTCGACGAAGTGGAACTTGGTATCTCAGGCAGAGGTTTATTGATATCGATGGATTCGAAAAAATCCATCCATTGCGGGTATGATTCAGGAAAATCAATTTTCAGATCGGGCAGTATATTTGCAATTGATTTCAGAAAGTTACTCTTTTGTGCTCTTAGCTGATACGTGAATTCATCGTTAACTACCCTGGCAATCAATTCTCCTTTTCTGAAAAACTGTCCTGTTTTAAATATATGATCTCCACGTTCGAGTCTTCCACCTACTTCGGAGCTGATAATAATCTCGTCGAAAGCTCTCAGGCGTCCTGAGGTCTGGATAATTCCCGGCAGGTTGCTGTAACTTACGGGTTGTGCTTTAACATAACGCGTTATGGGTGGAGGTGTTTTCTTTACAGGGCCTTTTTTAAATCCACTAAGCCATTTCATGATAAAAAATCCGGAAACAACAAGGATTAATACAGTGAGGATAATTAACGATTTTCTATTCATTATATTTATTATTTATTTTATTCTTTTTTATAATGTAAGTATTAGTCGCTTTTTGTTTATTTTTCTTTCGGGGGATTGCAAAGATTGTTGTTTTTTTCTTTTAATAATGCAATTTGGGGTAATTATTTCAATTTTCGGATATGTCAGGTTTTATTTTGTCACATATAGGAGAGTTTACAGCATTGTTAACAGCTATTTGCTGAACTTTTACATCAATGGCCTTTGAATTTGCAGGAAAAAGGGTTGGTTCTTTGTCTGTGAACTTTATTCGTTTAGTCATTGCTTTTGTATTTCTTAGTGTTTTAATGAAAATAAATTACAATGTGTTTGTACCTTCCGGTTTTACATTAAACAGTTGGCTGTGGTTATTGTTGTCGGGAATAATAGGTTTTGTTATAGGAGATCTTATGTTATTTCAGGCATTTGTGGTTGTAGGTGCCAGAATTTCAATGCTGCTTATGTCATTGGCTCCGGTTTTTGCCGGCATTTTCGGATGGATTATTCTTAATGAGAGAATAACACTTCTTAATATTATGGGAATACTGATAACGCTTACCGGTATAGCGTTGGTAGTATTAAACCGGCCATCGGCTTCGAAAGTTACAGTTAATTATCCGGTAAAAGGTATACTTCTGGCTTTGGGCGGAGCAGCAGGACAGGGGCTGGGGCTTGTTCTTAGTAATCTGGGTATGGGTTATGGTAATGCCTTTATGGCCACCCAGATACGCATAATTGCCGGCGTTGCAGGGTTTGCCGTACTGTTTGCTTTTATGGGATACTGGAAGAATGTAGGAACGGCGTTGAAGAATAAACCTGCCATGAAGGGTATTTTGGTTGGTGCATTTTTCGGTCCTTTTCTCGGGGTTTCGCTTTCTCTTTTTTCGATACAACATACATCAACGGCAATTGCCTCAACCATTATGGCAATAGTTCCGGTTCTGATTATTCCGCCGGCAGTTTTATTTTTTAAAGAGAAAGTATCGGTAAAAGAGGTTATCGGGGCGGTTATAGCAGTGGCGGGTGTTGTGATGTTGTTTTTGTAATATAGATGAAAAAACGGGAACCGTATGGCTCCCGTTAAGTGCTGTATTTTTAGGATGTTTTATACATCAATGTTAGCATAAGTTGCATTCTCTTCGATGAATTCCCTGCGTGGCGGAACATCGTCACCCATAAGCATTGAGAATGTTCTGTCAGCTTCTGCCGCACTTTCAATCGTAACCTGGCGCAGTGTACGTTTTTCAGGATTCATTGTGGTGTCCCATAGCTGTTCTGCGTTCATTTCACCAAGACCTTTGTAACGCTGTATGTGTACACTGTCTTCTTTTCCTCCTCCGTATGTTTCTACAAACTCACGTCTTTGACGGTCGTCCCAGCAATACTGCTCTGTTTTTCCTTTTTTACAGAGGTAAAGAGGCGGAGTAGCAATGTACAGGTAACCTTTTTTTATAAGGTCTTTCATATACCTGAAGAAGAATGTCATAATCAGTGTTGTGATGTGGCTTCCGTCCACGTCGGCATCGGTCATTATCACAATCTTGTGGTATCTAAGCTTTTCAAGATTCAGTGCCTTGCTGTCTTCTTCGGTACCCATTGTAACGCCAAGAGCAGTAAAGATATTCTTGATCTCGTCGTTTTCGAACACCTTATGCTGAAGTGCTTTTTCAACATTAAGAATTTTACCTCTTAATGGCAGAATTGCCTGGAATTTACGGTCACGACCTTGTTTTGCTGTACCTCCTGCCGAGTCTCCCTCGACAAGGAAAACCTCGCACAGAGCCGGGTCTTTTTCCGAGCAGTCAGCAAGCTTACCCGGCAGACCGCCTCCGCTGAGTGCACTTTTACGCTGGACAAGTTCACGGGCCTTACGTGCGGCGTGACGTGCTGTAGCTGCAAGAATAACCTTGTTTACAATCTCTTTGGCTGCTTTAGGATGCTCTTCAAGGTATAGCGAAAGCATATGGCTTACGGCCTGGTCCACGGCGGCACTAATCTCGCTGTTACCAAGCTTTGTTTTTGTCTGGCCTTCGAATTGCGGTTCAGCTACTTTAACCGAAATCACAGCAGTAAGCCCTTCACGGAAGTCGTCGCCGTTGATGTCGAACTTAAGCTTGCTTAGCATTCCTGATTTTTCGGCCCAGTTTTTAAGTGTACGTGTCAGTCCACGACGAAAACCGGTAAGGTGAGTACCACCTTCTATGGTGTTAATATTGTTTACGTAAGAGTAAATGTTTTCGGAGAATGATGTGTTGTATTGCAGGGCAATCTCAACAGGTACTCCATTCTTTTCTGTTTCGATGTGGATGATGCTGTCAATGAGTTTTTCTCTGGCTTCATCAATGAATTCCACAAACTCCTCCAAACCTCTTTCAGAGTAAAAACGCTCAAACTTATAGTTTCCTTCCTCGTCTTTTTCACGCTTATCGGTAAGGTTTATCTCAATTCCTTTATTCAGGAAAGAGAGCTCACGCAGGCGGTTGGCAAGGATGTGGTACTTGTACTGAGTAGTGATGAATATTGAATCATCCGGTTTGAAAGTAACAATCGTTCCTGTATCATCGGTTGTTCCGATCTCTTTCAGCGGACCAAGCGGTTTACCTATCTGAAACTCCTGAACGTAAATCTTACCGTCGCGGTGAACTTCGGCACGCAGATGTGTAGAAAGTGCGTTTACACAGGATACACCCACACCGTGCAAACCACCGGATACTTTGTAGGAATCCTTATCGAATTTACCACCGGCGTGCAGAACAGTCATTACAACCTCAAGAGCCGATTTGCCTTCTTTTTCGTGATGATCGACAGGTATACCCCGTCCGTTATCTTTTACTGTTATTGAGTTGTCTTCGTTTATTATAACATCAATCCTTGTGCAATAGCCGGCTAGTGCTTCATCAATGGAGTTGTCTACTACCTCGTAAACAAGGTGATGCAAACCTTTCTCCCCGACATCTCCAATGTACATAGCAGGACGCTTACGTACAGCTTCCAATCCTTCGAGTACGGTAATGCTGTTGGCTGAATAGTCGCCGTTACCGTTGCCGTTGCTTTGCAAATTTTTGTTTTCCTGGTCGCTCATATGTTATTTTTCTTTGGTTTTTTTCTGATTGTTTTAATAAAAGCAATTTGTGTGATTTACAAGTTGATATAGTTGTATTTCACAGCAAACAAAGATACCAAAAATAACAATGCAAACATGTTATTCAAGGGACTTTTTATTAACAGGAAGGCTTGGTGTAATATTCAGGTAGACAGCAGGTTGAAGTGTTGCGTGTGGATAACTTAAAAAGATATTCCGACTCCGACCTGCACATTAATACCCTGCATAGGATAACCGTACCATTTATAATATGTTGATGCAGCCAGATTATTCACTCTGGCAAAGAATGTCCAAGTGGAATTATAAAGATATTCTGCTCCGAAATTAAGGTCGAAAACAGCATCTAATTTTACTTCTGACCAATCGGTAGGATTAAATGCATATCGTTTACCCAGAACGTTTATCCCTGCATTTATCCAGAGATCATCGACAGGACTGAAACGGCTGTTTACAATGAACTCCATTTCCGGTTTATGCCAGGCTCTGGCCAGACTGTCGGTGTTCCATCCGTAATATGTTGCCTTTGTGGATACACTGAACCTGTCAGTAGGACGGAACAACAACTCGCCGGATACAGTAAGAAGCGAACCGTCATCGTATGCCGGTACAAACTGATTAGTGTATTGAAAAGTTGTATCTCCCCGGTTAAGGTAAAATTTGTTTATGAAAAAATGCTCGTTCATAAACATAGCGTATGAAACGTCAGCTGCAAATGATACACTTTTACTGAAGTTCCCTTTAAGAGATGCGAATACATCTAATCCGTAAAAGGCTGTTTTAACATGTTGGTCGGGAGAAACAAACGGATTTTCATACTGAACGCTTTGGTAATCGTTCTGGTTGTAATGTCCTTTTACTCCACCTTCCATTGAAATAACTCCTTCAACAATGTTAAGATTTGCTTTAAGTAACGGGGCAAGTTGCAGATCATCGTCAAAAGTATCTATTTCGCCATATAGCAGTAGCCCTACATAGATCTCCGCATTGTCAAACTTAAACACTATACTGGGCGATAATCCTATTAGGGTGTTGTTTCGTTGTTCAAATGTGTACAGCGGACTTATGGAGTCGGGAACAGAGGTGTTGTTGTATTTTAAATCAAGATCTACGGCAAGGCCAACTGCACCCATAGGGAAGTAAGCATTGCCTCCGAGGCTGAATCCGTTTTGGGTAACTCCGGTAAGGTTCCCGAAAGAGTTGTAACTAATTTTAGAATCATAGATAACCCTGTCATCTCTTGTTTCGTTGTTTTTTAAACCTATGGTAATGTCAAGTCCGGCCAGCCTTTGTTTTTCATCCGGAATAAGCAGGCTGCCCTGAACGGGAGATGAGGAGTTTGACAATGTGTATTCAACATCAGGGTCAATGTTGTAATAGCCGTAATAATGGTAAATGTTATGTTTGAAATTAATATTAGTATAAAAGGTTTTATCATCGAATAGGTAATTAAAACCAAGTTTTCCCCAAGTATCGTGAAAAGGTGCATCTACCTTTTCATCGTTTTCAAGAGTAAGCTTACCGAAAGAAGACCAGTGTCCCAGATCAAATCCCAGAACAAAATTTTCTGATTGTAATATGTTGTAACTCAAATCGCCGAAAAAAGTATTGTAATTTCCGAATCCTGCTTTGAAATATGATGTTTTCAAAGGTTGCTTTTTTTCTTTAGCAAGTCTGGCAGGAGTGATTGGCTCAATGTTGTAGCCGGTAATGAGAGACTTGCTTAGTATGCTGTATTTAAACTCCGGCCTTAACGAAATGGAGTCGTTAAGAACAGGCATTCTGTTTACTTTAAAAGCATTG
>JAADEM010000104.1 GCA_013153405.1 Chlorobiota bacterium | reverse complement strand
CAGCCTGTCCCGAGGAATCTCGGGAGGGTTAACCCGCATGGGGTCTTTAGTTCAGCGATTTCATCGCTTCCTAACGACCAATTTGGGTTTAACATATAAATAAGAAAAAGGCAGTCCCAAAAGTATACTCCGGAATATCGGAGTAGTAATTATAACTTTCCGGACTGCCTTTTTTATCATGAAAGATTTTACCCGGCGTATACTATTGGAGCTATGCAACAGCAAACTATTTACCCGGCTAAGCCGTTTTAAGACAACCCCGATATAAAAATTTACCTTAAGATTTATTCCTGAATAATATTTGAAAAGATAGGCAGTTTAACGGTAAACTCAGAACCTTTACCCGGAGTACTACTAACTTCAATTGAACCGTTATTTTTATCCACAAGCTCTTTACATATCATCAAACCAATGCCTGTTCCGGGCTCATTCTCCGTACCTTCGGTAGTTACTTTATCAATAACAAACAACTTCTCAACCTGTTCCTTTGTCATTCCTACGCCGTTATCTTTTACTTTGATATAAATATGGTTTCCTTTTTTCAAAGCATTAACCTCTACACTGCCACCTCTGGAAGAAAATTTTATGGCATTCGACAGTAAGTTACGAATTAATGTTTCCACCATATTTCCATCGGTAAAAACAATAAGTTCTTCATCACACTCAGCTAATATTTCAATCTCTTTAAATTTTGCTTTGTTGTAATATAAAGATATGGCTTCATTTATAATTTTATTGACATTAACAGGGCCGAGAAAATTACTGTCGCTTTTATTCTGAGTTCTGGCCCAGTCCAGCAGGTTCGATAACAAACCGATTCCCTGATGTGCTGTTTTATTAATGGCATTAATAATCTCCAGTTTCTCCTCTTTTGTCATCCCGTCAAAATCGGTAACCAGGAGTTCGGTAAGCGAGCACTGTACCGAAAACGGAGATCGCAAATCATGACCGACAATAGAAAAAAGCCGGTCCTTTGTTTTGTTGGCTTCCTCAAGCTTTTCTTTCTGCTCCTTTATCAGCGATGATTGTTCATTAAGTTTTTCATTAAGAGCTCTCTCCTTTTCCAGTTGCGACATTGCCAGTTTTTTCTTCTGTTTCTCAAGTGCCAGTTTCAGTTCCGTATCATTTTGTTTATTCGTAATGGCCATCTGCCTGTCCATAAGTCGGTTTATCATTTTAGGAATACTAAACATAAAATATCCCATTAAAGCCAGATATGAACTGCGAAACACCTGACCATCCCATCCCATCGATGCAATATTATCCAGCATATCGGGAGTAACCTCAGGCATAACCAGATAAAAAACAAGATTATAAACAACAATTGCAAATACCGTAGAATATATAACAAGTTTTCCATTATATCTTAACACCGAAAACATTATCAGAACCGGATACAATAAAATGGTTGAGGATGTGCTTATAGCTGTAGGATTTATCTGTGAAGCATACACATAAATATAACCTGAAAGTATCAGTATATCAATGGATGATGAAAAATAACTTATTACTATAGAGCCTTTATATTTCTTAATCAGAAAATTAAGAACAGAGTTGTAAATAACAAAAACAGAAGCAAACAGAAATGCAACAACCGTCCAGTCCTTCATTTCAAGAACAAAGAAACGATAGCCTATAAAAATGATAATAACGAAGATAAGCATCCAACGAAATCTTACGATCTCCTGTTCTCCCCATTTGGCATCTTCTTTGAAAAAGTAACTAAAATGTGTTCTCTCCAATTCCTGTAAGAATTATATTTATTACAAATATATATTTTTTTAGGAGTATCGGCATTTGAGTAAAAGCTTTTTTTTATTGTAATATAAATTTATATTTGTTTTGGTTATTTTATTCTGTAACGTTACTTTATTTTATATGCAAGCAATTAATGATTTTCTTCTTAAAATTGATTCTTATATAGGCAGTAGTCCGTGGTTCGTTTATTTTTTACTTGGTACAGGTATATTTTTCACCTTATATCTTTTTTTCCCTCAGGTAAGATACCTTAAGTATTCTTTAAAAATAGTAATGGGGAAGTTTGACAAAAAGGAGGACGAGGGCGACACTTCACACTTCCAGGCACTTACCACAGCCCTGTCGGGAACCGTGGGAACAGGAAACATCGCCGGTGTTGCTCTGGCCGTTCATCTCGGTGGTCCTGCTGCTTTGTTCTGGATGCTTGTAACCGCACTATTCGGAATGACTACAAAGTTTGTAGAAGTTACATTGTCGCACAAATACAGGGATAAACTGCCCGACGGTTCTTTTGCCGGTGGCCCTATGTACTACATGAAAAAACGGCTTAACATCAGAACCTCATCAGGCAGAATAATTAAAACAGGCTCATGGATAGCGGTAATATTTGCATTTGCAACAATACTTTCTTCTTTCGGAACCGGAAGTCTGCCGCAGATAAACAGTATTTCAAATTCGTTGTTCACTACATTCCGGCTGCCTCATATCGTTACCGGACTTGTTCTTGCCGTTTTGCTTGGCTTTGTAATAATCGGCGGGATAAAAAGAATTGCAAAGGTAACCGAGAAGCTGGTACCTGCCATGGCAATACTATATTTTATCGGGGCCATTTCTGTTATACTTTACAATTATGAAAACATATGGCCGTCGATTGAGGCTGTCATAGGCGATGTATTCACCGGTACCGCTGCAACTGGAGGATTCCTCGGTGCAACCATTGCTTTTGCATTTAACCGTGGTGTTAACAGAGGACTCTTCTCCAATGAAGCAGGTCAGGGTTCAGCACCTATTGCCCACGCAGCTGCAAGAGCACACGAACCTGTATCAGAAGGTCTGGTTGCTCTGCTCGAACCTTTTATCGACACCATTATCATTTGTACACTTACCGGTTTCACACTTTTATCATCCGGTGTATGGAACACAAAGTATGAAAACCGTTTTCAGGTTGCCGACATTGAAGTACTTGCAGGAAAAAACTACACCGACAAAACCGAAGAAGGCAGAGAAATATTGAGCCAGCACATCACCAAAGGTCTTGAACTGCCCGAATTTACCGGAGAGCTTACTGTTGAGAACGGAAAGATAACATCTCCCGTTACAATTTTACATGCCCGTTCGCTTGCCGAAAATGTAAAGGTTTACGATAACGGTTTGCCATATACAGGAAAGTTAAAAGTAGAAAACGGACGACTGCGACTACCATCCTCAAAAAGCAAGGATCAATCGTGGCAAAACTGGATAAAAGGAATGTTTACGGGTGAAAGCTCCGACGGCATTTACCTTGAAGGTGTTTCGCTTGTTCACAGCGCCCCCCTGACAACAATTGCCTTTACAAAAAGCTGGTTCGGCGACTGGGGTAAATACATCGTTTCGCTCGGTCTGCTTATGTTTGCTTTTTCAACGGCAATATCCTGGTCATATTATGGCGACAGGGCCGTAACATTCCTCTGGGGACCCCAGTATGTTTTATGGTATCACCTGATATACGTAATAGGATTTTTTATTGCATCATTTGTCGATACTACTATCATATGGACATTAAGCGGAATTACAATCGCATTGATGACTATCCCCAACCTTTTCGGTCTGTTAATACTTCATAAAGAGGTAAAAACTGAGATTAAGAAATTCTGGATTGAATACAAACGCCGGTTTCCTAACGAAAAAGTACCCAAATATTAAGAGATGTCATCGTATACGGTTATTATTTTATTCATTGCCGGCATTACTGCCGGCAGGTTATTCCGTAACAACGAAAAAGCAGGAAAGAAAATTGACACGCTTGTAACATGGTCAGTATGGCTTCTTCTGTTCCTTCTTGGCATTTCGGTTGGGATAAACGAAAAAATAATCAGGGAATTTTCAGTCATTGGATTAAAAGCCGTAATACTTACCGTCGGAGCTTTGGCTGGCAGTCTGTTTCTGGCAAAACCCGTTTATAACCGGTTTTTCAGAAATATCTCCGAATCTGTAAATAAGGAGGAGAACAATAAATGAAGGGTAGTCTGATAATACTTGCATTTTTTTCAGCAGGAGTTCTGGGAGGGGTATTCAATATTTTTCCGGACTGGATACTTAACGAAGATCTCACATCATATACCCTTTACGCCCTGATGTTTCTTGTGGGGATAAGCATCGGAAGCGACAAAGGAACTTTTTACATCCTGAAAAAGATGAAACTTAAGGTACTGCTTGTTCCCGGCGTTGTTATTACCGGCAGTCTGGCAGGGACTGCTCTGATATCTGTATTTATTCCCTCAATAAGACCTAACGAAGCCATGGCTGTAGGTGCCGGATTCGGATACTATTCTCTTTCAAGCATAATAATAAGCGAATTACACAGCCAGGAACTTGGAGTGATAGCATTACTGTCGAACATTTTGCGTGAAATAACCACTCTGCTCGCAGTTCCTCTGATGATAAAATATTTTGGCAAGCTTGCCGGAATTGCATCTGGTGGCGCCACGGCAATGGACACAACTCTTCCGGTAATAGTAAAATTCACAGGCAAGGAGTTCGGTATAATTTCCGTTTTCAGCGGCATAATTCTCACTGCGATTGTTCCTATACTTGTAACACTGTTACTGGAACTGTTCTGAACCGGTATTACTCTTCCGGCTTCTGTCTGTTAAAAAGCCATCAATACGATGCATCATTTAAGACCCATTAACATTATTTAAGCTCAAATGAGAAATAACGACTCCTGAATACAATCCAAAAAATCTATCTTTGCATCCAAAACAGAAAACAATGGATAAAACCAAAATATTATTTGTATGCCTCGGAAACATATGCCGCTCACCAAGTGCCGAGGCTGTGATGAAGGGATTAGTTGAAAAAGAAGGCATAAGCAAAAATTTTGAAATTGACTCTGCCGGCACTGCCGCATGGCATGCAGGAGAGCCTGCTGACCCGCGTATGCAGGTACATGCCAGAAAACGTGGATACAACCTCACAAGTATTAGCAGGCCTGTAAATCCAGAAACAGACTTTGATAAGTTCGATTATATTATTGCCATGGATGAGCAGAATATGCGAGACCTCAAAAATATGGCTAAAAAGAAAGAGCATCTGGATAAGCTTCATATGATGACCGACTTCTCGAAAGAGTACAATTACAAGTCGGTACCGGATCCTTATTACGGAGGAGAAGAAGGTTTTGAACTTGTTCTCGATCTGCTTGAAGACTCTTGTCAGGGATTACTGGAACACGTTTCTGAAAATGAACAAACAAATAAAAAATAAACTGGAAAGTATCCTTGGAGAAAATGTAAGGATTTTATCAGGTGTAGGCGGAGGCTCTATTGCCGACAGTAATATAATTGAGACTTCGTCAGGCAAACGTTTTTTTCTGAAAACAGGATTCAGTAACACTATGTTTCTGAATGAAGCCAACGGCCTGAAAGAGCTTGGCAAGCCCGGCTGCATTAAAGTTCCGGAAGTAATTGCTGCCGACAGAGATTTTCTTTTGCTGGAGCTGATAGTTCCGTCAGCACAGATAAAAAATTTCTGGACTGTTTTCGGGCAGCAGTTTGCCGCCTTGCATCGTTTCTCGTCCTCTTCATTCGGTTTTTACGAAGACAACTACATTGGAGCCACACCGCAAAAAAATATTCCGTCAGACGAAGAACGAAACAACTGGACAGTGTTCTACCTGAACAAAAGGCTGCGATTTCAGATACAACTTGCCGAACATAACGGCTACGGCACGGCAGAACTTAGACAGGCATTCTCGGTTATCGAGTCAAAAATTGATGCTATTCTTTCAGGAAGTGAAGAGCCACCGGCATTACTGCACGGGGACCTGTGGAGTGGAAATTTCATAACAGGGACAAAAGGTGAACCTGTACTTATCGATCCCGCAGTTTATTACGGACATCGTGAAGCCGATCTTGCCATGACATATCTTTTCGGTGGTTTCAGCAATGAGTTCTACAGAGCATACAATGAAGCATACCCGTTAAAAGACGGCTGGGAATACCGGCTAAATATATACAAGCTTTATCATGTTTTAAACCACCTGAACCTTTTCGGTACGGGCTATTACGGACAGGCAATAAGACTGATGGAATACTACAGATAATAAAATTATACAAATCCGCGTATTTCGGCTACTATAACCAGCATTTCCACAATCTCCTCCCTGGTCATATCCCTGTAGTTAAATGTTACATTAAAAAACTCAACATCAGGCTTGTCTCCTTCAAAATAATGTCTGAACTGCTCTCTTCTTTTATCCTCTTCAATACATTTTTTCTTTGCTTCCGACAGCGGTATAAATTCCGTCCTGCTAACCTCCCGGGCACGCCAGTCGAGCGGTGCAATTATTTTTGAATGGAACGATCTTTTTATGTTCTTGGTAATGGCCTCCCCTGCTCTTCCTACTATTATCACATTTCCGCCGGCAGCAGTTTCGTAAATAAATTTTGCAATCGTATTCTTTACTTTTGAACTGCCCGGATAGTAATTGTCTGAGAAAAACGTTGTCAGGCTCTCAAAAAAAGAGCTTGATGAATCACGGGAAATATCATCCATTAATGCCGGTGAAACTTTCAGTTCACGCGCCGATTCCTCTATTATCTCTTTACTTATCACTCTCCACTCTTTATCTATCCCTGCATCCTTGTTTTTCTTGGTAAGCGTATCCGCAAGCAAATATGCAATTTCTCTGGCAGGACAACCATACTCACGCGAAATTGTCATAACCGGCCCCAGTTTAAGCTCATCAGCCTCATTTACTTTTCGTCTGGCTGTCCTCTCTTTCATATATTTAAAAAATAAATTTTCCATAGGTATAATGTATTACTTATTTGCCTGAAACTTCTTTTAAGATAAAAAATAAGTAACACTTTTCAAAGTTTGTTTTTTAATTCGCACTAAAACACTGAAGTTTTAAAATTCAATACGCATTTTACAAACACCTGATTAAGGACTTAATGAGCCTGAAGAATAGGATCAACTAGAAAAGTTGTGGGAAAAGGATAAAAATATAAATCTTTGTAGTCAAAAACATGACTACTATGGATTCACAGAATGAGATT
>JAADEM010000179.1 GCA_013153405.1 Chlorobiota bacterium | reverse complement strand
GGAAAATGCAAATATCGATGCAATGCCATATTTTGAGCCGAATTCAGACTCTTTGTTTCAGAAAGAGATAAAAAATTATCCTGAGAATTATAAAGCTTACGGTATTTATTTTACTAAAATTATTCCGCCTCCATATTCCGATGAATTAAATAAGGCATTAAACAAATATCTGCCGTTTTTGGAGGGATTATACGAAAAGAAACCCAATAATCAGGGAGTTATTTATTCGTTGTGTATTGGGTATGCAAAAAACAAAGAAATTTCAAAATCCAAGAGTCTGCTGTATAAATTGATTGATGATTTTCCCGGCTCACCACTTACCAACAACGCATTAAGCATTTACGGTTACGAGAGTTTTAAGGCCGGAAATAATCCTGCTGTTGATAACGAGATCATCAGTTTGCTCTCCGATAAGTTTAAGCTGGATACTGAGTATCCGGTTTGTAAACAGAATATTTATTTGTTGGAAAAGGACAGTACTCTAAATCGTAATTTGTTTATTGAAGCACTAGAATCTTTGGTAAAGGATGACAGTTTGGATTATTCTTCTAAAATAAAGTTGGCTGAGTATTATCTGAATAATGAAGAATATGATAAAGCAGAGGTGTTAATAGAAAAAACAATAAATTTTTTATTGCATTCCGGGATAAAGTATAAATGGAATGCGCGAAATTCATATTTGAAAAAAGAGTTAGCAAGAGCTTATGAAGTCCGGGCAAGGGTCCGGGCAAAGAAGTTGGATTATGTAAATGCATATTCATCAATTAACAGCGCAATAGAACTATTAAAAGATGATCAAAACGGGAATGTTGTGTTTGAATATAAAAGATTCAGGGCGAACTTGTACCTGAAGTTTGATAACCTTGCTATGGCCGAAGAAGAATATGCAGTTTTGTATTTGACAGAAGATAAGGAAGCAAAAGCCGGGTTATTAGATATTTATAAAATCACTCACAGTGATACAACAGGTTTTAGTGTATATCTTAATTCGCTGGAGAAAAGATTTGCCGATAAAATAAAATACAAAAAGGCACCGGGGTTTAAAATAAAAGACAGGCAGGGGAATGAATATGTGTCTTCAAAAATGACAGATAAAGTTATTGTTTTGAATTTTTGGGGAATAGGTTGCGGTCCTTGTGTGGCTGAGATTCCTGAATTGAATAAACTTGTTAATAAATATAAAAACAGCAATGTTGTGTTTATCGCATTAACTTATGATAAAGATGACGTACTGGATAAGTTTCTGGAAAAACACAGCTTCGATTATAATATCGTAAATACTGCCTGGTATCTGGCGAAAAAGTTTAATGTATCAGGAATCCCCCGCCATTTTGTTGTTAAAAACGGAGAAATTGTAAAATCGGTTTTAGGAGCTAAGCCTGATATTGTAAATGAATTAAGCAAAGCAATAGATAAGGCATTAACTGAAGATTGATTTTAGTTAGCGGGTGACTGAGGATACTCTGCTAACTGTATTATTTCCTACAATTTTTCCGTTTCAGAAATTCTTGTCTGAAATTCATAATGCTTTTTTTAGTTAAGTGTTTTTGTAACTTTACTAAAAAATAGATGGAATATGACACGGTTTACAATTTCTATATCTGAATATGATGATAAAGCTAAGGCCTTAATGGAGTACCTGAAAACATTAGATTTTATAACTATCGAGGAAATGTCGGCCAATGAATATGAGTTAAGTGAGGAGGAGTTTGAGGCAGTAAACAGAGGTTTGAAAGATATCGATGAAGGCAGAGTCTATTCCGATGAGGAGGTTAAAAAAAGGATTCGTAGTAAAATTGAAAGTTTCTAATAGTGGAGCCGTCTAAAAAGTAAGTTTTCTCGCAAAGGCGCAAAGACACAAAGAAGAAACTGTATTGTAAATCAAGTATTTAACTTTGCGACCATAGCGCCTTTGCGTGAGATTTTTATCTTTTTTGTTCTTTTTAGACAGCCCAACTGTATTACAGCAGCTTCTTCCACTCCGAATGCCTTTGGATGTAGATATCCACGAACGAGCAGGCGGGAACAACTTTTAATCCGCGCTTGTCAACTTCTTCAAGAACCAGTTTTACCAGTTTAGAACCGATACCACGATTGCCAATTTCAGGCGGGACCTCGGTATGAATGAGATATATCTTATCAGGTCTCAGCATATATTCGAGAAGGGCAATGTGCCCATCCACATATATCTCGAAGCGGTTGAGGTCGGAGTTGTCGATAAGTTCAAATTCCTTTTCCATAAACAGGTTTTTATAGCGAGGATGTCCAAAAAGTATAAACCCGACGTCATTGCGAGGAGGAACGACGAAGCAATCTGCTTTGAATCAGCACAAAAGTTTTACGAGATTCCTTCACACCGTTCGGAATGACGACTTTTTGGACATTCACACTTGTTATTGTTGATCAAAGAATTTATCAACAAGTTCAATATAGTGTTCCGGCTTGTGCTGCCAGAATACATCCTTTTCATTATCGGGATTGAGCAGTGGTTCATACCGGTCGATTATTATTGAGATTCCGGCAGGGAAATATGCCGCGTCAGCCATGTATTCAGGAACGGTAAAGCCGCCTGTGGTTTTCTCAACAATCTTCTTTACCCGGTGGCCGAGGTTTTTGTTTAGTTTCTTTTGGGCTTTTTCGATGGGTTTTGTCATGGAGTGATAGAGCTGATGAAGTGCAATACGCTTTATCCATGAACCCTCTTTTGAGTTCTCGAACTCCACAAAAGGGTTGGGCTCTGTAATGTTATTGGGTGACTGTACCGAGAACGGCACCTGCGGAACCCAGTCGTACGCATTGATGAAATTAAAGCTTGAAAGGTTTGTGTTGCATATGCGGTTGTAGTCGTATGTGAAGAAACGGTTGCCGGGTTTTGGAGCTGCAAAGGCATAAGTTTTAAAATTATTTTTGGGGTCAAGAACGGAATCGGGCAGGTGTTCAAGGAGTGCCCTGAAAAGCAATGCCAAAGCACCGCCCTGACTGTGTCCGGTGATGTAGAAGTCGTAAATGCCCTTTTCGTTGAGCTTCCGCATTTCACTCAGTATCTCTTTCGACATCACAAGCAGTGCCAGTGACCATCCCGACTGCACTCCTGCTCTCGGGTCG
The DNA here is from genome assembly GCA_013153405.1 of Chlorobiota bacterium. Lineage (GTDB taxonomy): Bacteria > Bacteroidota > Bacteroidia > Bacteroidales > Marinilabiliaceae > JAADEM01. Next base: position 3,956 of record JAADEM010000179.1, on the reverse strand, counting down.
TCGGCAAATTTGTATTGAACTGTTTTTCCCTGCGGAGAGGTTACTTCTCCCACGGCAGGTATCATAGCTGCATAAAAGTTTTCAAGCCAGCTTATTGGCTTTTCGGTAGTACCGCGGAAAGAGATAACACCCTGTTTTCCGTTAGTAAGTACGCACCAGGCATTATCCAGAGCCGTTGAGTCAACCAGGTGTACAATTTTATAATGCGGCACTTTAATTGCCATGATGCTGTCTCGTTTTTCGGCTTTGTAATACGGATACCGTGTGAGGCGCATCAGAGTTGTTGCTTCCTCTTTTTTTATTCCGGCTTCAAATTGAGCGTGGATATCAGGGAAGAGGGGTAAAAGAGTAAAGAGAAGTAAGGTTTGGAGTTTCATGATGCAAATAGATTTAGTATGACTAACACAGAGGCACGGAGACACAGAGTCTTGTGTTATTTTGTAAACAACGGAAACGGTTCAATGTTCATTTTATAAATACTAAACAGATAAAAAATACTAGTAGGAACATACGGCCGTATGTTCCTACTAGTAAAATGTTCAGTGTAATATCTTACTCTACATCATGAGTCTGTTAGGTCCAATTATTATGGATTCATGTATTACATATAGGACAAACATCTTCCTGCTTCGAGCTTCAAACTTCCCACTATCTACAACGGTTTCAGCAGATACTCCAGTCCGTTCAGTTTTATTTCGTAAAGAGTGTTCAGAAGCATTCCGAGTCGTCCCTGAGGGAAACCTTTGTTGTGAAACCACACGAGGTATGGCTCCGGCAGGTCTTTAAGAATACGACCTTTATACTTGCCGAAAGGCATTTTCATGGTTGTGAGGTCAGTGAGTATTTTGGGGTCAATGCCAAGGTTTTGGTCTTTCATGTAAATGTGTGTGTAATGTCGAACCTACGGTTCTTGTTGGTACAGGTGTAATTGTTTTTTACTATAATTCCGGGCTTACGGCCCTTTTATTCGTAGAAGTCCTGATATGTGTTTGAATAGTTCATGGCTGTAATTGTCCGTAATTATATTTTCTCTTCCTATCCTCTGTCAGCAAATATACCATGAATATTGATCTGTGTATAAGTGTTTGCCATTATAATTTATATTTATTCCGCATAAAACCTCGTAGAGGCGACATTATGGTAATGCCAAAGTAACAAAAAGAGATGGAGGATGTCCCCAAAGTAAAACCTTAACGTCATTGCGAGGAGGAACGACGAAACCCGCCTGCCCGATTTGGTCAGCCGGGCTTCTTCGCTCGCGCTCATTGCGATAACGCTGATATTTTGTCATTTACTCATTATGCCTCAAAAATTTGGGCTGAATTCTCGGAATGACGACTTTTTAGACATCCTCGATATAATCACTGAGGTAATAGGAGAATTAACTCAAACCTCTGATAACTCCATTGTTATCAATGTCCATGTTTTCTGCAGCTGGAACTTCAGGAAGCCCCGGCATGCGAAGTATATTGCCGGCAATCGGGATAATGAAGCCTGCTCCGGCTGCAATTTCAAATTCCCGGATATGGATGTCAAAGTTTTCAGGACGTCCCAGCAGTTTCTCATCGTCGGAAAGTGATTTTTGTGTTTTTGCCATACATACCGGCATGTCGCAAAAATTCATTTTCCGTATTTTATCAAGTTGTTTCTTTGCTTTGTTTGAGAATATCACATACTTGGCTCCGTATACAGTACTGCTTATCTTTTGAATCTTGGTTCTGATGTCATCATCCAGGTTGTAAGTCGGGGAGAAAGTTGTATTACATTCGGATACAGCCTCAACTACTTTTTGTGCCAGATTGGTTGTGCCTTCACTTCCTTTGGTAAAACCTTCTGAGACCTCAAAACGTACGCCGTTTTTATCACAGGTTTCCTGAACAACCTTAATTTCATCATCAGTATCGGCCGCAAAACGGTTTAAGGCAACAACTATTGGAAGTCCGAAACTTTGTAGAGTATCAATATGTTTTTCCAGATTAACAATTCCGCGTTTAACGGCATCAACGTCCGGCTGTCCTAATTCCTTTAAAGGTTTATCACCGTGATATTTCAGTGCACGAATGGTTGCAACAAGAACAACAGCTTTGGGAGATATGTTACCTTCGCGGCATTTGATGTTGAAAAACTTCTCGGCTCCGAGGTCAGCTCCGAAACCAGCTTCGGTAACTACATAGTCGGCATTTGACAATCCTGTTTTAGTTGCAATTATTGAATTTGTTCCCTGGGCGATGTTAGCAAACGGACCACCGTGCAGAATAGCCGGATTACCTTCGAGAGTTTGTACAAGGTTCGGCTTGATAGCATCTTTCAGGAGGATAGTCATTGCTCCTTGAGCATTCAAATCGCGAGCAAAAACGGGTTTGTTGTCGAAAGTGTCTCCAACATAAATATTACCTAGTCGTTTTTTCAGATCGTTCAGATCTTTGCTCAGACATAGTATGGCCATAACTTCGGATGCGGCAGTAATGTTAAAACCTGTTTCCTGCGGTATGCCTCCTGTTTTTCCTCCCAGTGCAGCCACAATTTTACGCAATGAACGGTCGTTCATATCAATAGCACGTTTCCATAGAACCGTTCTCGGATCGATTCTGAGATTTCGGTTCTTACTTTGAACATTGTTGTCGATAAGTGCTGACAATAGGTTGTTCGCCTTTTCTATGGCTGAAAAATCTCCAGTAAAATGAAGATTGATGTCTTCCATTGGTATTACCTGTGAGTAACCACCGCCTGCTGCTCCTCCTTTTATTCCGAATACCGGACCGAGCGAAGGTTCACGCAAGACAACCACCGACTTTTTACCAATACGGTTAAGGCCATCATTTAAGCCTATCGATGTTGTTGTTTTTCCTTCTCCGGCAGGAGTTGGGGTGATGGCAGTTACCAGGATAAGGTTAGACTGTTTCATCTTATCTTCATCGATGTATGACAAAGGTATTTTTGCTTTGTCGTTGCCGTAATACTCAAGATCGTCGGTTTTGATATTTAGTTTTTCAGCTATTTCACGAATGTGTAATGGTTTTACCGAATGGGCTATCTCTATGTCTGTCTTCATGATTTTATATTAATTATGTTATTAAACTTTAGTTTGTTGTTTGAATTTATACCGAATTATGAGATTTTGTTGAAAAATCGCAGAATAAAGGTAGTATAAAATTCTATTGTATATTAAAAAAGATATTTGAAAAAGATTAATAATAGTTAAAGGGGGTAGGTGTGAATAATTATTTTAAGGTTTTATCTTTTCTGCTTGCTTCACTTCTTTTATTGCCTTTCTTCTTGTACCGGGTTTAAATGTAGAAATAAGTCCGGATTTAATGCTCCTGAACATATATCCCGGGATACCAATATCTTCGGGGCGATTGTAATCAATTTTCCCGGTAACAAATTTATCACTTTTTATATTGTTACTCTTCTTAATAATTCCGTTTGCTATAGTATTTATGAACCATTTGTTTTTTTCCTTCCCTTTATTAGTGCCATATTTTTTGTCTTTGAAAAGCTGAATTACAAAGTCATTGTAATCAAACAAAAGACTACCTGTTGCATGTTTTGTATCCGCTATAAAATTAAAATCCATACTGTTTATTTTACCTGATACAAATCGTACATTCATAGGACCTTCCAGCATTTTATTTATAGGTTCTACCGGCATCTCAGACATATGTCCTGTAACTACCATTTTATCTGTTTTTGTTGTCATAGGAACTGTCATTGAAATATTAATTTTACCTGCATCCAGGAATTTTGTGTTTCCAGATATAACTATTTCCGGATTTGTTTTTATCATTTCTGCAGAATTGGATATGTTTCTGATTTTGAAATTTGTATGTGTGAATAAAATATTCAGCGGTTCTTTATCTCCACTTATAATTTCAGAATATAGAATGCGGCTGTTTTTTATGTTAATTGTATCTATTGCAAACGGTACCGAAATGTTTTTTATTATTTCGCCTATT
>JAADEM010000019.1 GCA_013153405.1 Chlorobiota bacterium | reverse complement strand
GCTTGTGGTGTAGTGACGGTATGGCACTGAAAAACTCCACCGCCTGATTGATGGTCATATCCAAGACATCACTGATTGATTTTCCCTTGTAACGCACTTCCAGTGTTTCGCGGTTGTAACGTCTGCCGTGGCATTCGGGACATTTGACCATAACATCGGGCAGGAAATTCATCTCTATCACCTGCACTCCCGCACCTTTACAGGTTTCACAGCGGCCTCCTGCCACGTTGAACGAAAAACGTCCCGGCTTGTAGGCACGTATCTTTGCTTCGGGCAGTTCGGCAAAGAGCTTTCGTATCTCGTCGAATATCTTTGTGTAAGTTGCAGGGTTTGAACGCGGAGTTCGTCCCAGCGGCGACTGGTCAACATCTACAACTTTATCGATATGCTCAAGGCCGGTAACCTTTTTGTACGGCAGCGGTTCTTTCACTGCATTATAAAAATGCTGGTTAAGAATCGGATAAAGTGTCTCATTTATCAACGATGACTTCCCGCTTCCTGACACTCCTGTCACACAAATCAGTTTACCAAGCGGGAACGAAACAGTAACATCCTTCAGGTTATGGCCTGTTGCCCCTTTTATGACAAGATTCTTTCCTGAACCTTTACGCCTCTCCCTGGGAACTTCTATTTTTCGATTTTGGTTCAGGTAATCGGCAGTAAGCGAGTTTTGTTGTAGCAGCTCAAGCGGTGTTCCTTTTGCAACAACCTCACCTCCGTGACGACCTGCCCCCGGTCCCATATCGATGACATAATCGGCACTCATCATCATATCGCGGTCATGCTCAACCACAAGAACAGAGTTCCCTGTGTCGCGAAGCTGCTTCAAAGAGTTTATCAGCTTGTGATTATCGCGCTGATGCAGACCGATACTGGGTTCATCAAGAATGTAAAGCACATTCACAAGCTGCGAACCTATCTGCGTTGCAAGACGTATCCTCTGGCTCTCACCTCCTGACAATGTCATGGCAGGACGGTTGAGCGACAGATAATCAAGTCCCATATCAAGCAAAAATTTCAGACGGCTCCTTATCTCTTTCAAAACCTCTTTACCTATCTTCTTCTGCTTTTCGGTCATGCGATCCTCAAGGTTCTCAAGCCAGTCACCAAGCTGCCGCAGGTCCATATCCGACAATTCGGCAATATTTTTTTTGTCAATCTTAAAGTGAAGCGCCTCTTTGTTCAACCGCTGTCCGCCACACTCCGAACAGGTGGTATGCCTGATGAACTGATTGGCCCACTTACGGGCTTTCATCGATGTATCATTCGACTTTTGGTCTATGATGTACTTTATCACCCCGTCGAAACTCAGATAGTAGCTTGATGTTATCCCGAGAGGAGTGTTCTTCAGTGTTATCGGCTCACTTGATCCGTGCAGTATGGTATCAAGGGCCTCTTCGGGAATATTCTTAATGGCTGTATTTATTGTAGAACCGTGTTTTTCGAGTATTGCCTCTATCTGCCAGAAGATAAGGTTGTTTTTGTATTTGCCCAAAGGAACAATACCTCCCTTTTTTATACTTACTGATGTATCCGGGATTATTTTGTCGAAATCGATCTCGTCAACGGTTCCAAGGCCTTTACACTTTTTACATGCACCCTGTGGTGAGTTGAAGGAGAATGAATGCGGTGCCGGTTCATTGTACGAAATACCGGATGTAGGGCACATCAGCTGACGGCTGAAATAACGGGCCTCATCAGTATCTTTATCCACAAGCATCATTATGCCCTTACCGTGCTGCATCGCCATATTTATCGAATCTTTCAGCCGCTTTGTATCTTTCTCATCAACAACTGTCCTGTCAATAACAATTTCGATAAAATGGTTCTTGTAACGATCAACCCGCATCCCATGGACAAGCTCTTTTATCTCACCGTCTACACGAACATGAATAAATCCTTTGCGTCGAATCTGCTCGAAGAGCTCCTTGTAATGTCCTTTCCGTCCCTTCACCAACGGGGAAAGGGTATACACCTTTTTCCCTTTAAATTTTTCAATAATGAGATTCAGTATCTGTTCATCGGTGTATTTTATCATCTTTTCGCCCGTAACATACGAGAATGCCTCTCCGGCACGGGCGTAAAGCAGACGCAGGAAATCGTATATCTCTGTTATAGTACCTACCGTCGAGCGCGGATTCTTGCCGGTGGTTTTCTGCTCAATGGAAATGACGGGGCTGAGACCGGTGATCTTATCTACATCAGGACGTTCCATGTTGCCAAGGAACTGACGGGCATAAGCAGAAAAAGTCTCAATATAACGGCGCTGACCTTCGGCATAAATGGTATCGAAAGCAAGTGACGACTTACCGCTGCCGCTAAGACCGGTAACCACTACCAACTTGTTACGGGGTATAGTTACATCGATATTTTGAAGGTTATGTACACGTGCTCCGTAAACGTTAATATACTCCTGTTCTTCAACCTGTTCAGGTATTTTTTTTTCTGCTTTTTCTGATACTCCCACGTCCTTAAATTTTGAACCTGCAAAGGTAATCAAAAGTCAGGAGATTTTTCATAAGTGACAGTAATAAACAGTATAATACCGGTAATCAGATCCCGGCTATTTTCCGATCCGTTTCACCGCCTCTTTGAATTCGTCGCGAGGTATCTTTGCCTTATTCCGCATTTTAACCCTATAGTTGTAAATAGTAGTAACCGAATAACGAAGAAACTTGGCTATCTGTTCACTTTCAGTAATTCCCAGGCGTATCAATGCAAAAACACGCAATTCGGAATTAAGCAGTTCATCCTGTTTAAGAACTATTTTCTCATCATCCTTCAGAAGGTCGTTGAACTGCTCAATAAAATTAGGATATAAATCAAGAAAAGCCTTGTCAAAATCTTCATAAAAAAGTTTAAGTTCAGTATTAATAAACTCTTTCGATCGCAGATCTTTTATAATGTCATCCTTATTCTCAGAGATAGCCTTTTTATACAATGATTTACGGAAATCATCAATTTTACCAATATACTCAGAACTTAACTTAAGATAATGCACAATGTACTCTTTTTGTGCATTTGTAAAAGACTCAAGCTTTTTATTTGCTGTAAGAACATCCTCATTACTTTTTCTGAGCTTTTCATTAAGTTCTATAAGTTGCCTGTTAATATGCTCGTTTTTATTATTTGCTGCTTCCAGTTTCTTTTTTTGTTTCAGAATATAAATTAATGCCACAAACAAAATAATTATCATAAATGACATAACAAGCTCGAAGATGAGCATATTACGACTCATCTTATTTCGCATATCATTATACTCGCGGTCAATAAGAGGAAGAATCTGGAGAACCTCATATCTGCGTAGCTTTGCCTTACTGAACAAGGCATCCTCCATTGCAATCTTAATGTATTTATATGCCCGTTTCAGGTCACCTGATTTAAACAACAAGAAAGCAAGCTCCCGCAATGAAGCATTTTCCCTGACACCATTCAGGATGTCTGACATTGCAGATTTTGCAAGGTAATAGGCTTTATTGTCAAAATCACCAAGTCTCCCATAGGCCATTGCCAGAGTATAAGCAGAATAACCATAAGAACGATCCTCTATTTTTTGTTTACTTAATGACTCCAGCATCACTTCCTTCATTTTCTCATAATTGCCGGCATCCATAAGTCTGTCTGCCTTTGTAGCATAATATCGCGGAGTGTTTTTATCAATTATCATTAACAATGAATCCTGAAAGGCAGCTCTCAGCTTACTATAATCGGGCAGGGTTTTAAGTTTTGAAAAAGAAACTTCTTTGTACCTGTTAAGCTCTACACGGTTCTGAAGGTATGCTATTCTCTGTTTTTTAGTAAGCCTTCGCCGGCTGATGTCATTCAGAAGACTATTCGCTTCGCAATACATTCCTTTTATGATGTATATGCGGGCAAGCTGAAGTTGTGAATTAATTATTTTACTTTCGTCGTTTAATTTTACTGCGGTTTCTATACTTTTAGAACTGTACAGAAGTGCCGAATCACTTGTATACGGAATATACTCACGGGCAATTGATCTGTAAAGGTTGTAAATATTCTCATCATCTGTAGCCTCCGCCAAAAGCTCTTTTAGTGAGTTTATCCTGAACTCCCGCTTATTATTGTAATAGTCACGTTTCTGAATTAAAGTATCAAGACTGTGTAGCACCTCATTAAGGCGTTTCTGCCCCAATACCGGGGTTGAGAGAATTAAAAACAGAAAAAGAAACTTCTTCATCCCAAAGCACAATTTTAATTTCTATGCATATTTATAAAAAATATGTGAATTATAAGGGATAACGGGGATAATTTATTACGGAGGGTAATTTGAAATAGCACAAGCCGTGATATTACGCCCGCTCCGGGGCTTTGGGTTTTGGTAGCTTTCCCTTTCACAGGACGTTGTCCTGTGTGAAGTTATTTAAGGCCTCCGGCCTTAATAACGCTTAGTGAAAGTATTTTACTATCCAGGGCTTGCCCCGTTAGGGGCAGGATAAGTTCACACAGGGGCATGTCTCAAGACAGGCAAGCCCTGTGTGATAGAAGACCACTAAAAAGGTTAGCCCCATCGGGGCGTGATATCCCTTGACTAAAGCTTGAAGCAGCTTTAACTTTAGAAAAAAATCAAAAACAGTGTATCATGCCACAATCCTATGTTAAAATATTCGTTCACATAACAACCCATACAAAATACAATCAACCTTTTTTGTATAAGGGAATTCAGGAAGAACTGTTCCGCTATATAGGTGGCACCTTGAAAAAACTTGGTTCAGAACCGGTTCAGATAGGAGGTGTTGAAGATCATATTCATGTTTTATGCACTTTACCAAGAACACTTTCTATAGCTAAGCTTACAGAGGAGTTCAAAAGAAGTTCGTCAAGTTGGCTGAAAACTAAATCTGAGAGATTGTTAAACTTTCACTGGCAGGACGGTTATGGCGCGTTTTCAGTCAGTAGTTCAAAAGTTAAGGTGGTTAAGAACTACATCCTAAATCAGAAAGAACACCATAGGAAGCTGTCATTTTGGGAGGAGTATAAAATTTTCCTGAAAGAGTACAATATTCCTTATGACGAGAAGTACTTGTAGCAGGATTATCACGCCCTTACAGGGCTACTGTAGCGGGGACTTGCCTTACTCACAGGACGCTGTCCTGTAGGAACTATTTAAGGCCTTTCGGCCTTATCTCTTAATTTAGTTGTAACATTACGCGATGTCCCTTATTTAAGGGACTTGATATCTAACACAGGGCAGCGCCCTGTGTTTTTAGCCCCAGCGGGGCGTGACAGCCGCGCTTACTTCACAAGCTCAAACACCGTTGTAGTGCGTGCTTTAAGTTTAAGGATTCCCAAAGGAACTGTCTCACCTGAGATCACATCCCTGGCTTTTGAGAAACCTTTTGTTCTCTCTTCAAACCGTTGAGTAGCCAGCTCTTTGTCCTCCTTGTCGGCATTCACGACTACCATTACAGTTTGTTTGTCGTTATAGCGGAAATATACGTAAATATTATCTTCGGGGATGAACTGCATCAGCTTACCATAGCGAACCGCATCATTCGTCAGTCGCCAGTTTGTAAGCTTTGAGATATAGTTCCAGGTACCGTTCTCTTCATCTGTTCTGCCTTCAGCAGTAAATTTATCGGTCTTATCATCAGGCCATCCTCCCGGGAAGTCCTGACGAAGGTGACCGTGATGACCTCCGCGGTCCATGTTTATCTCGGCTCCGTAGTACAACTGAGGAATACCTCTCATAGTGAACAGTATTCCCAGAGCCATTTTGTAATCTCTGAGGTCACCGCCAATCACTCCCAGGAACCTGTCAAGATCATGGTTATCGATAAAAACAACATTGGCTGACGGGTCTTTGTACAAGTAATCCCAGGCCAGCTCATTATATATTTTTGCAACTCCGCTGTTCCATCCGAAGTCTTCTTTTACTGCTGCAATTATTGCATCTTTCATGCTGAAATCGGTTACACCGTCCATGTATGAAGTAAAATCCTTGCCCCTGTGAAATCCCGATGTTACCCAGGCCTGCTCAGTGACTCCGGTCACCCAGGCCTCACCGAATATAGTAAACCCGGGGTATTCGTCATAAATTGTCTTTGTAAGACGGCTCATAAACTTCTGATCTGAGTACGGATATGTATCAACCCTGAAAGCATCGAGGCCAAACTCCTCAATCCACCAGATTGAGTACTGAATAAGGTAATTTGCTGCATGAATATTGTTCTGGTTAATGTCGGGCATGGTAACATCGAACCAGCCGTCAAGCATCTTCTTTTTGTCGGCCTGTGAAGCATGAGGGTCCATCAGCGTACTTGCACGGTAGTTTGTCCTTGTAAACTCATCCCAGTTATGCAGCCATGACTTCGACGGCAGGTCAATTATCAGATAATGTTTTATTCCGAAGTGGTTGTACACTACATCCTTTACAACTTTCAAACCCCGCTCGTGACTTTTATTCACATATTCCAAATACTCGTCATTTGTACCAAAACGCGGATCAACCTTAAAATGGTCGGTAAAAGCATAGCCATGGTATGAAGTAGCATCCATATTGTTCTCCTCAACGGGATTGAGCCATGTAGCGGTCATTCCAAGACTTTTAATGTAATCAAGTTTATTGATGACTCCACGAAGATCACCTCCGTGACGGGCATCCATCTCTATACGGTTGCATCCCTGTTCGCGCATACCTTCCACCACATCATTGGTTGTATCGCCGTTAGCAAACCTGTCGGGAGTGATAAGATAGATAACATCACCTGAATTAATACCCTGATGAATATCCGGAGAGCTGTTCCTCGGCTTAAGTTCATAGTTGAGGACATAGCTTTTCTTTTTGTAACGGTAATCTATCTTTTTTATTCCCGGAGCGGCATCATCTGAAATTGCTATGTCAAGATATACATAATCAGGGTTCTCGGCATACACAACATCTGTGATAGTAATATCTTTTTCATTTGTTGAGAATGTTACATCACGCAGGTTCTTACCTTTTACCAAAAGCTCAATATTGTTATATTTCATTCCTGTCCACCAGTTTGGCGGATCAACACGCTCAATGGTTTGAGCGTACAAAGAAGTTGAAATAACAGCTAAGAATATCAAAAATAAGTATTTCATGGTTTCAGTTTTTACCTAAGTTAAGGAATTTTTACGAGTCTGTACTGGGGATGTCCAAAAAGTCGTCATTCCGAACGGAGTGAAGGAATCTCAAAACTCACAAGCTTTGAAAGTCAAGAGATTGCTTCGTCGTTCC
>JAADEM010000002.1 GCA_013153405.1 Chlorobiota bacterium | reverse complement strand
CGTAATGAGCCCAATGGTGTTTTACAGCCACCAGTATTCCTTTCTGAAGAAGAATCAAAACTTTTGGGATTTCGTTGGCTTGAAGATTTCAGGCCAAAAAACAGGAGTGATATTTATAAATGGATTGAATTGCCGAAGAATGAAGAAGTAACTAATATTTATGAGGGGTTTAAGATAGAAGATATTGAAACAGCAACACCACCGGAACAGAAATAAAAAAGGGACTTTTTGAGAAGTCCCTTAATTAATATTCATCTTCGTTGAAAAAGAAATCCTCTTTTGACGGGTAATCAGGCCAGATATCCTCTATACTCTCAAATATTTCACCTTCATCTTCAATCTCCTGAAGATTTTCTATCACCTCAAGAGGGGCTCCTGAACGAATTGCAAAGTCAATCAACTCGTCCTTAGTTGCCGGCCATGGTGCATCTTCCAGTTTTGATGCTAATTCGAGTGTCCAATACATAATATTTTAACTTAAATGTTATTATTTGTTAATGATTCTCCTGGTTATTGGCGAAATTATAAAAAAAAATGAATATTACAACTTCGAATTCCAACGAATTTCATTAACATTAAAATAGTTTGATAAATGGCGTGACAGTACAAAAAGAAAGTCAGATAACCTGTTAATATAGCGTATTATCCAGTCATTTATTTCGTACTGTTCAGAAAGCTCGGTTACTTTCCGTTCAGCTCTTCTGCAAACCGTTCGGGCAACATGACAGAACCCTGTAGCCTGATGTCCTCCTGGTAAAATAAAACCGGTTAGTGGCGGCAGTTTTTCTTCCATTTTATCCATCATCTTTTCAAGCCGTGTGATGCCAGCCTCATCAAATTTAATGTTTGCTCTGAAATCGGAGGCATTGTCGTCGGTAGCAAGATATGAACCTATATTGAAAAGCTGATTCTGTATCGAGATAACCATATCGGTAATCTCTTTCTCTTCTATGTAAGAGCGCAGTACTCCCATCCAGCTGTTTAGCTCGTCAATAGTTCCGTAAGCTTCAAGACGGATGTCGTTTTTCGGAACTCTGGTGCCACCAATAAGTCCTGTTGTTCCTTTATCACCCGTTTTTGTATATACTGAACTTTTTTTCATAGTCATTGTGTGTTTATTTTACTTCAAGGTTAAATTCAACCTCGTCAGGAGGGAGACAGGACTCGTTATTACAAGTCATAAACTCGACATAACCTTTAATCACAGCCGGGCGTTTTATTATTCTTACATTCTGACTTATTATTGCTTTTTTCTTGAAAAAAGGAACATCCATATTGAATACTTCATCATGTTTTAGTGTTGATGGAGTAACTTCTGCCGGTTTTTTCAGAGGGCGGTAATTTTCACTTTTTTCAAAAACAATATTTGTAGGAAAAGGTCCGTTTTCGGGAACCTTGATTCCATACATCTTCCATCCGTCATCTATTGTTGCATGCGCTATTACTTTAACTTCATATTTGTTTATTTCTTTTACCTCGAAGGTCCATTTTACGGGTTGTTGAACCTGTCCGAAAGTGAGTAAAGGGGTATAGGCAAGAAAGAAAAGAATCAGAATTGTTATTTTTTTCATGGTAATTCTGTTTTAGTTTAAGAACAATTATTTATTGTATCAAAGATGCAAAATATAAAATTAAATTTTTATTACCCTACTGAATTTTATCTGTTTTATATAGAGTACGACGACATTATTAACATGTTTAAAAAAACTTAAATATTATGCTGAGTTGAAATTTTTTATGATATTTCCATTAATTATCTCAATACGGGTTTATTGTTGGACATGTATTGTTATTTTTGTATGCTATTAACTAAAAAAGTAGAAAAATGAAAAAAGCATTATTGTTATTCATTATTGTGTTTGTTTCCCTGCCTTCTATTCATTCTCAGGAAAATTATAAAAACAAACATGAGAAACTTATTTATGAAAATAAAGATTTTTATGATGTTAAGGTTTATCCTGACGATATAAAATTTAAGAAACATCCTAAGAATATAATTTTACTGATTGGAGATGGAATGGGAGTGGCGCAGGTGTTTGCCGGAATAACCGCAAACAGAGGTATGTTAAATATTGCAACCATGAAAAACATTGGTTTCAGTAAAACCCAGAGTGCGGATAATTATATTACGGACTCAGCAGCCGGAGGTACTGCCCTTGCTTGTGGCGTGAAAACAAAAAACGGAGTAATAGGAGAAGACCCTGACGGAAATAAAGTTAAAAGTATACTTGAGATTGCAGAGGAGAACGGAAAAGCTACAGGGCTGGTAGCCACATCGGCCATAACACATGCCACTCCGGCTTCTTTTATTGCTCACGTTCCTAATCGCAGAATGTATGAAGAGATTGCCACAGATTTTGTAAATAGCGGTATCGATGTGTTTATTGGAGGTGGGTATGACTTTTTTGTGAAAAGAAAAGACGGCAGGAATCTGGAAAAAGAGATGGAAGATAAAGGTTACTCCTTTTATACATCGCTCGATAGTGTTCCTGAATCGGTAAAAAGCAAACTTGCTGTACTGACTGCACCAAAACATAATCCGCAAATGCCTGAAAGAGGTAATATGTTACCAGAAGCTACTGAAAAAGCACTTGACGTTCTTGACGGTTCTTCAACAGAAGGTTTCTTTTTGATGGTTGAAGGTTCTCAGATTGACTGGGGCGGACACCAGAATGATGTTGCCTATATAACCAGGGAATTGCTTGATTTTGACAAAGCTGTTGGCAAAGCTCTGGAATATGCGGCAACTCATAAAAATACGCTTGTTATTGTTACTGCCGATCATGAAACAGGTGGATTAAGCAATACCGGTAAAAGTATTAAAGATGGAATTGTGGAAGGTGCCTTTACCGTAGGACATCATACCGGAATAATGGTCCCTGTATTTGCTTTTGGACCTGGTGCTGAGGAGTTCAGGGGAATATATGAGAATGTTGAGATATTCAAAAAAATGAAGGCTCTTTATAATTTTAAGTGAGAATTGCGTTTTATTCTGAAGTAAACGATATTATTGTTGTTATTTTCCGGCTTGCCGGTTCTTAATGCTGTTAATGAAAAAAATAAGTTTAATAATTTTTCTTGTTGCTTTAACGGTTCAACCTGTATTTTCTCAATTCGGAGATCCGGGGAACAGAGGTAGAGGACAGGGAAATATTGATATGGATGAAGAGGAGATTGTTGAGGAACCGATTAAGAAAGAGATAAAAACATGGAAACTTATTGATGATTTTACTTTTGCAGATACAATACCTCTGGATACGGCTACTACTGGATTCCAGATTCATAATCCGATTTACAGGTATAGTATTTCAAATATAACCACAGGTAATCTTGGGGCTCCCTATGTTCCTGAAATACTGAGTGATCGTAAATGGAGGAATGATTTTATATTTATAAATTCTCTGCAATATTATTTTCCGCAACCCGAAGGTATTTTGTATTATAATACGCGTACTCCATATACAAATCTGGTATACGGATTTGGAGGTCCTAAAAGACGTTCGGAAGAGTCTGTCGGGGTGTTGTTTACTCAGAATGTGAATAAAGATTTTAATGTTGGCCTGAAATATATGCTTTATTCTCCTGTTGGGCATTACGAAGCACAAAATCTTCGTAATCAGACAGTGAGATTATTTGCCGGATACACTGGAAGGAAATATTCCATTAACGGATATTTCCTTTTTGCCAGTGCCGCACAGAGTGAGAATGGCGGTATAATTAATGATGATTTTTTGATACATAAAGACAGCTATGGATTTGAACAACCGGAAAATATTCCTGTAAACTTTTCTACAGCCAGAAATGATATCAATAATTTTCAGTTGTTTGTCACCCAGTCGTTCGGTTTGGGGAATATAAAAGTTAAGAAAAAAAGTGATGAGAAATTAAATGACTCATTGACTTTTGATAATCCTGTCCCTGTTTTTGTCAGGGATTCTTCTTTGGCTAATGACTCTCTTGGATTACAACATTCAGGAAAACTCTCTGCATTAATCGCTGATTCCCTAATGAAGCAGTATGAAATAAGACCTTCAGGTAATACAGAAGGTGAACCTGTTGTTTTACCTGTGAGTACAATATATTATACTCTGAAATATGAACATGATAAAAGAGTTTATTCAATAGATGATTTGCCACAATATATGGCACCTGCGGTCGATAATCCATATTATAAAAATATATTTGTTGATTCCCTGAAAACACGTGACTCGGTAAAATATCATGAGATAGTGAATACCTTTCAGCTAAAACTGAATGAAGAAGCAAACTCCCTTTTGAAATTCGGGGTGCGTGTATTTATTGCCAATGCCGTTCGTTACTATATTATGCCGGCACCACCTTATTATGCTCCTTACGACAGAGACTACGTGCCTCAATATCGTAATAAAGATACCACATTGACTACTACATATTTCGGAGGGCAGATATTCAAAAATCTGGGTGAAAAGTTTTGGTGGAATGCCGGAGTGAAAATGTATTTTCAGGGATATCGGGCAGGTGATATCGAGCTTCAGGGAAAAATTAACAGCCGTTTCAGAGTAAGTAAAAAAGATACTGCAGGTATATTTGCCGACGGAGGCTTTTATGTTACTTCTCCGGAACTCTTTCAGAATTATTACTTTTCAAACCATTTTCAATGGAATAATCATTTCAGGGCCGAAAAAATGATACGGATAAGAGGTGGAGTCAAAGTGCCTACGCGGCGTCTGGAACTACAGGCTGAGCTAAGATCGATAAACGATCATATTTTCTGGAATAATGATGCATTACCGGAACAGTCGGCTGATTTTGTACAGACGCTTGAGTTGTCGTTAAGTAAATATTTTAAATGGTCAAATATACACAGTATCAATAAAATGGTTTATCAGGCTACAAGTAATGCAGATGTAATTCCATTGCCTGCATTTGCAGTGTATAGCTCTAATTTCTATCAGAACATTTTATTTCAGGTACTTACGTTTCAGGTTGGATTTGATATGAGATATCATACCGAATATTATGCCCCGACCTATATGCCGGCAACCGGACAGTTTCACACTCAGAATATAAGGAAAATAGGAGATTATCCTTTTTTCGATGTGTATGTGAATTTTCAGCTTAAAAGATCCCGTATTTATGTGAAGCTGGATCATGCTACTGAGGGATTATTCGGGAACGATTATTTTTATACTACCGGTTATCCTGCTAATCCCCGAAGTATTAAATTCGGTATTTCATGGAATTTCTATGACTAATTTATATCTGTTCCGTTAAATAACTATGAACATATTGAATATTATTGTGTTTTTTTATAAATTGAATTTATGAGCAGATATTTTCAAATAATATTTGTTTTTCTTTTGCTTGCGATTTCCGGCTGTACAACGGAAAAAATGAGTGAGGATAAAGATGGCACAGGTGGTAATGTAAAGATTGATCTTGACCAAATAAAAGCACGGGGAAAACTTAAAGTAGTTACTGCCTACAACTCGGTTGACTATTTCATATACAAAGGGCGGCCCATGGGCTATCAGTTCGAATTACTTCAGGAACTTAGCAATTACCTGGGGCTTAAACTTGATATTTCTGTATCGAATGATGTAAAACAAAATTTTGAGGATTTAAAATCGGGAAAGGTTGATTTAATAGCAATGAATCTGACAGTTACCCGGGACCGGGAAAAAGAATTTGCATTTTCAGAACCTCATTGTTATACGCGGCAGGTACTGATTCAACGTAAGAATGACAGAAAAGGGGGAAAGGTTCATGGTTTTAACAAACTTATTAGAAATCAGCTTGATTTGGCTGGAAAATCGATTTATGTTCAGGAAAATTCCTCTTATGCCGACAGGTTAAGGGCACTGTCGAACGAAATAGGTGATAGTATAAATGTTATTGAGATTCCTGATTACGAAGTTGAACAACTTATAGGGTTGGTTGCTGCCGGTGAAATAGATTATACAGTGTGCGACGAAAATTTGGCCAGAGTAAATAAAAATTATTACAACAATATAGATGTGGAAACTCCTATAAGTTTTCCTCAAAAGATTGCCTGGGCTATGCGAAAAGATGCTATTTCGCTACAGGATGTAGTAAACAGATGGATGAAGTCGTTCAAAAAAACAGCGAAATACAGACGTATTTATCAAAAATACTTCCTGAATAAACGTTCTACCCATATAGTAAACGAAGGGTTCCATTCGTTAAAAGGCGGTCAGTTCTCAGTTTATGATGATATAATAAAAAGAGAAAGTAAAAAATATGATTTAGACTGGAGGTTAGTGGCCTCTATTATATATCAGGAATCCAGGTTTTCACCGAATATTGAAAGTTGGGCGGGTGCTGTAGGTTTAATGCAGCTTATGCCGGAGACGGCAAAAACGTTTGGGGTTAAAAAACTGGATTCTCCGGTTGATAATATTCAGGGTGGACTTAAATTTCTTAAATGGCTTGATGAACACCTGAAAAAAGATGTGCCGGACCCTGAAGAGCGTATCAAGTTCGTTCTTGCTTCGTATAATGTAGGACTAGGGCATGTACAGGATGCTATGCGACTTGCTGAAAAATATGGAAAAGACCCTGCTAAATGGGATGGTAATGTTGATTTTTTTCTGCTGAATAAATCCAAGCCCAAATATTATAACGATCCTGTTGTTAAGTTTGGATATTGTCGTGGTGAGGAACCTTATTATTATGTGAACGATATTCTTGAGAGATATGAGCACTATAAAAATGTGGTGAATTAAAGTGTATTGTTTGTTATACTTATACCGCTTTTTGTTTCGTTTAGCTCCGAGTTTCTGATAATTTCTGCAAATTCGTTGAGAATCATAGCTGTTGCTCCCCAAATCTGATTTCCGTTAAAATCGTAATAAGGTGCAATGACTGATGTTCCACGAACTACTTTTGTGAATGTTTTTACTCTTGATTTGTCAAAAAGTATGTTGAGTGGAAATTTTACAATCTTTTCAACTTCCCTTTCGTCCGGTCTGAATTGAGGATATTTATTCAGTACCCCTACCTGTGGTATTACAATGAAATTACTGTTGGGTATAAATAATGCCGAAAGTGTTCCTGCAAAAATGATATTGTCTTTTTCTATTCCGATCTCTTCGTAAGTTTCCCTGTAGGCTGTTTGTAGCAGATCTGTGTCTGACTCATCGAACTTTCCTCCCGGTAGGCTTATCTGCCCTCCGTGTATCCCTTTGTACTCAGGCCTTTTAATCATAGGAATAATCCATTTTCCGTTCTCTTTGTACAGCAAAATAAAAACACTGCTTTTTTTTGCTTTCTCAGGATCCGGAGTGCCTTTGCCCGTATATCTTTTCGATGATGACATAACCTTATGTGCCTTTTCTCCGGGTAACGGCAGCGACAATAGATGTTTTAATATTTCAACTGTTTTCTGCATGAAGTATGTAACGGGAAAATAAAAAAAATGTTGCGGCGTATTATAGAGAATTGTTAAAAGGAAAAAACCGGGATATTATCCCGGTTTAATCCCCTATTAATTAATTTAAACCTTTATTTAATGCATAGTAACAAATGAAAATATCGTGCCATAAAAAACATTTTAACCTTTTTTATGAAAATGCACGATTGTATTATATGTATTGTATAATCTTAACACATGTCGGTAATCTTGTTTTCTTTTATGTGAAATACGACAAAGGACCTATGAATTATATGAGAGATACAATATGCGGACATGGCGATTTCACTACGAAACCTTTGTAACAGGTTTATCTGATGAACTAGGATGTCTGAAGATAAGCTTCCCCGGCAGTTTATTGTTTTTAAGAAACGGGAGTGCCTGAAACACTTTATCGAAAAATCAGGAATAAAATATGGAAAGCTTGTAAGTAGAAGATGTTTCTGTTCATATCCGAACATTGCGGTGTACGTATTGGGACATTGTTTAATCGAATCTGATAGCTTTCACCGGTGAAATCTTAGATGCCAGATAAGATGGTCCAAACATCATTAATGTTGTAATAATTATGGTTACAGCATTAAGAATTAACAAATGCAGGAAGGAAAGCTGAATGGGAACAGTCTCGAGGTAATAATTCTCAGGGTCAAGTTTTATTATTCCTGTATATTTCTGAATAAGCGATAAGGTTACACCAATAAAATTTCCCCATATAAGACCACGCCCCACAATGAAAGTAGCAAGGTAAATAAATATCTTTCGTAATGACCCGTTTTGTATTCCCAATGCCTTGAGTATACCTATCATATTTGTCCTTTCCAGAATAAGTATCAGAAGTCCCGAAACCATATTGAAACCGGCCACTATCATTATCAGCACAAGTATTACCAGAACATTCATATCCAGAAGGTCGAGCCAGCCGAATATCTGCGGTTGCATGTCAAGTATGGTTCGGGTGCGCAACATCGTTCCGTTGTTGCCGATGAATGCAGAAGCAACAGAGCGTACTTCGTTTCCCACTTTTTCTATATCATTGAAATTGTTTATCCATATCTCAAGTCCTGATACCTGAGCGGGACTCCAGTTATTTAACCGCTGAACCTGCTTAATGTCCACAATGGCGTATATCATATCAAACTCAGGCAGATTGGAGTCAAAAATACCGTGTATTCTGAATTTGCGCGCTCTTGGAGCTATTTTGTTTTTTTGTAGAAAATACATTCGCAGATCATCTCCCAGCGATAGGTGCAGCATTTGTGCAAGTTTGCGCGATATCAGAATATCATTTGATCTTACGGAGTCAGAAATGCTCAGGGTATCACCTTCGGTAAGAATGGTTTTGAAAAAACTCCAGTCAAAATCTGTTCCGGCTCCTTTAAGTACGATTCCCTGAATGGCATCATTCGTTTTTATCATTCCGGGTTTGGTGGCAAATTTCTGAACATGTTTTACTCCGGTGACATTTTCAATTGCTTTAATCAGGCTGCTGTCAGGAGCAATGGGATTTGTTTCGTACGACTGGTTGTAGTCATAATTCATTATCTGAATGTGAGCCCCGAATCCGGTTATTTTTTCTCTTATTTCTTTTTTAAATCCAAAACCTATTGCCAATGATAAAATCATAACTACCATGCCGAGTATAATACCAAGTGTAGCTACTTTAGTAACCGGTCCGGCAAGTTTTTTTCCTGTTAGTCCGCCGCTTTGTATTTTACGGGCAATGAAGAGTTCCAGATTCACTTTTAAAAGGTTTGTTGCAAAGGTAGAAAAATTATTTGAGCCGAAAACCAGAGGGTAGGGTTGTGGTGAGGCCTTTTCTTTTCGGTATCTAAGGGAGGGGCGTGACGGGGTTTTGTCATTTTTTTATCCGCGGGTTGATCCCCGGGGCAACAAATATGCCGCTCCTACGGAGCTTTGCACCGTTTAAATCCTACTTGTGTTTTTACCCCTCACGTTTGTCCGATTGGCCATACGGACCCTGAAGGGTAAGCTAATGAGTTTCCTCCCTCAAGGGAGATAGGGTGTAAAAACAGAGTGAAGACAGTAAGCGTCAAAGAACTTAAACAAAAAAGTGAGGGGTTGTCTAAAAAGAACAGAAATGATGAAAATATCACGCAAAGACACTGAAGTCGCAAAGTCAAATAATTGATTTTCAATACTAATCTTTTTTGTGTCTTTGCGCCTTTGCGAGAAAATCACTTTTTGGACAGCTTCCTCACTAAATTCCGTAAATATTTTTCTATTCCGTTCTTCCCGGATAGGCCTCAAGAGCTTTTTCAAGTACTTCAAGAGCATTGGCCAGGTCTTCTTTTTTCAGAACGTATGCAATGCGTACTTCGTTTTTACCTCTGCCTGGTGTGCTGTAAAAACCAGAAGCCGGAGCCATCATAACCGTCTGGTTCTTATGGCTGAAATCGCTCAGTATCCATTGGCAGAATTTATCGGAGTCGTCTACCGGCAGTTTAGCCACAGTGTAAAAAGCTCCTTTGGGCTTTGGTGTGTATACTCCCGGTATTTTATTAAGTCCTTCAACAAGAAAATTACGTCGCTCGATATACTCCTGCTGAACTTCGTCGAAATATGATTTTGGCGTATCGAGTGATGCTTCAGCAATTATTTGTCCGAAAGTGGGAGGGCTGAGGCGTGCCTGTGCAAACTTCAGAGCAGTGCTCATTACTTCCTTGTTCTTTGAAACGAGTGTTCCTATTCTAACACCACATTCGCTGTATCTTTTCGAAACTGAATCGAACATTACAACATTATTCTCAATTCCTTCAAGTTTCATTGCCGAAATGTGCTTGTGTCCATCGTAACAGAACTCACGGTAAACCTCGTCGGAAAAGAGATAAAGATCATATTTAAGTACCAGATCACGCAAGCTGTTCATCTCTTCTTCCGAATATAGATATCCGGTAGGATTGTTAGGATTACAGATAATTATTGCTTTTGTTTTGTCTGTTATCAGTTCTTCAAATTTATTAATTGAGGGAAGTGCAAATCCGTCTTCAATGTATGATTCGATAGGTTTAACTTTTACTCCTGCCGCAGTAGCAAAACTGTTATAGTTAGCATAAAATGGTTCCGGTATTATAACTTCATCGCCCGGATTCAGGCAGCTCATAAAAGCAAACGTAATAGCCTCGGATCCGCCGGTGGTTACAAGAAGGTCATTGTGGTCTACATCGATGCCTATTCCCTGATAATAGCGGGCAAGTTTTTTGCGGTAACTTTCTATACCTGCCGAATGACTGTATTCAATAACTTTTAAATCGGTATTTCTGACAGCTTCAAGTGCAACCTCCGGTGTTCTGATATCGGGCTGGCCTATATTCAGATGATAAACTTTTACTCCTTTTTGTTTTGCTTCTTCCGAATATGGAACAAGTTTTCGTATAGGGGATGGCGGCATTTGGCGGCCTCTTGTTGAAATAGTTGGCATATCGTTTAAAATTTAATAATTGCTAAAATTTTGGCTAACAAAATTAACTTTTGTGTTGTTAATATTTTATGATTTTATGCATCTTTTTGTGAATTAATCCATATTTGTTCAGAATATTTTAAGTTACAATACGTGATTAAAAGAAGAAAAATGTCTACAATTAAATGATCAACCCCAAAATTTAAAGTATGCTTCTGTTGCGACAATCAATTACAATTCTTTTGTTTTTTGTTTTTTCTTTCCTGTTATCTGCCCAGGGTATACGGGGACGGGTAGTCGATGGTAACGGTGCGCCTGTTCCGTATACAACTATCTATCTGAAAAAGACCACAACCGGCACTACGACCAATGAATTTGGCTATTATGAAATAAATCTGGAGCCGGGCATTTACGATGTGGTGTATCAGGCAATGGGATATGAGCGTAAGGAATTCAATATAGAAGTGAAAGATGGATTTACGGTAAAAGATGTTACATTGCATAAACAGGATATCCGGCTGAAAGAGGTAAAGGTGTATTCGGGAGGCGAGGATCCTGCATATCCCGTAATGCGTAAAGCAATCGCGCTGGCTCCCTATTACCTGAGGCAAGTTGGCCATTATGAATCGGAGGTTTATCTTAAAGGAACTTTGATAATGAAAAATATACCCCGGCTTCTTTCCAATAAAATGGAAGTTGATGGACAAAAAATAAAAGAGGGTGAAACATATACAGTAGAATCATTGAATGAGATAACTTTTGATGCTCCCGATAAGTACGATCACAAAGTATTATCTTTTCGTTCAACTTTTCCCGGCAATGACGACGGTTCACCAATGGGGTATATTACAAGTAGTTTTTACAGCCCAAACATTGGAATTACAATATCGCCTCTGGCACCGAATGCTTTTTCCCATTACAGGTTCAGGTATCTTGGATTTATGGATTACGGTGATGTTACGGTAAATATAATTCAGGTTATTCCGCGCAGAAAAAGCCAGCAGTTGTTCAGGGGTAAGATTTACATAGTTGATGGACTTTGGAATCTGTATTCCGTTGACTTAATTAATGAGGCATTTTTCGGAACTTATCATATAAAACAGGTTTATGCTCCTGTGAAAGAGAAAGTATGGCTGCCGGTGAACCATTTTATCGATATTGATGCATCGGTGTTCGGCATAAAAGCAGAGTTTAAATATACAGGTGCCGTGAAGTACAGCAATATACGCCTGAATAGAGAGTTGCCAGTGCCTGATATGTTAATGCAAAAGTATGCCGAAGAGGAGAAGGCAAAAACCGATACGCTGAAAGCAGAAGCCGGGGATAATAAGCTTTCGAAAAACCAGAAAAAGATGGAGGAGCTTCTAGCCAAGGAAGAGCTGACAAACAGGGATATGATAAAACTTTCACGTCTGATAGAGAAGGAGGCAAAGACAAAAGAGGATGATGAGTCGCTCGAGGTGGTTTCGAATTATAAGCTTACTGTGAAAAAAGATTCCGTAAAAAGGGATTCGGCATTCTGGAACTCTATGCGGCCAATACCTTTGACAAAAGACGAGCTGCACAGTTTCGAGGTGCGTGATTCGGTATTGCAGGAGATAAAAGCAGAAAAGAGCGATACAACCGGTAGGTATAAAAAAAGAAAGTTCAACAGGTTTATGGGTGGTTTTTTATGGGGCGGAACACATTATGTTTGTGACTCGTCTTTGAGGATAAGGTATGACGGGCTTTTCAACTGGAAGGCACTTGATTTTAATGCTGTGGACGGATGGTCGTATAAACAAAGCGGAAGGTTACGCTATAAAATAGATTCTTTGCACGGTATCAGCTTCAGCCCGTTTTTGAAATATGCATTCGATCGTAACAAACTGTACTGGGATGTGAATGTCGTGACAAACTTTGCCGTTAAGCGCCGGGGAGTGGTATCGGTTTCTTTCGGACAGCAGTCGCGCGATTTTAACCGGTATTACGGTATCGACCGTACCTTGAATATGTTTTCGGCTCTGTTTTTCAAAGACCATTTTATGAAGCTGTATGGTGATGATCAATTGTCGCTTACTGCCGGAATTGATATCGCTCACGGTTTGCGGCTTACTGCCGGTACCGGATTCCACCGTTATACACGGTTGTACAATATTACAGACTACTCCTTTTTCAGGAAAGATGAGGTTTATGCCTCCAATACGCCGGATAATCCGCAGGTGACTGATGCGGAGCTTAACAGTCAGCGAGGATTCAATGCGGGTGTTTCGCTCAGCTATACGCCGCGGCTGAAATACAGGATGTACAAAGGGCGTAAGATAATGCTCGGATCAAAGTATCCCACATTCACGGTCAGTTATAAAGCGGGCTTAAAGTCTGTGTTCAACAGTGTATCTGATTTCGGGCTGGTAAGTGCAAAAGTGAATCAGAAACGCGAATGGGGCGTGTTCTCTTCTTTTAAATGGTCGGTTGAGGGCGGGTATTTTACCGGAAACAAACAGATGCACTTTTCTGAATTTTATCATTTTAACACTTCACAGATTCCTGTTATGTTCCGTAACTGGGATGAGTCGTTTGTGCTGCTCGAAGATTACAGGTACAGTACGAATGATAAATTTATTACGGGGCATCTGACTTATACTTCGCCATATCTGGCTTTGAAATATCTGCCATTCTTCAGTAACCGCTTGTGGCTTGAGAATCTTTATGCCCGTTATCTTACACAGCCGTCGTTTAAGAACTATACAGAATTCGGATACGGTATTAGTCAGATATTTTTTATGGGCAGTGCCGGTGTTTTTGTAGGATTTGAAGATGGAAAATACAGTCGCTGGGGCTTTCGTGTGGCTTTTAAGTTTGATTAGAATTTATTGGCAAATCTGACGTATATTTTTATCTTTGTAGTAACAGGTCGAATTTTTACAGAACTACATTTTTAAGTCCTTTATTGATTCACTGTCATTTTATTAACTCAACATTTTTTACTTTTACTATGAACATCTTTATTGCAAGGTTAAGTTCCCGTACTACCGGAGAGGACTTACAAAACGCATTCAGCCGGTTCGGAGAAGTGATATCGGCTAAAGTGATCTTTGATCGCGAAACAGGAAACTCAAAACGTTACGGATTTGTGGAGATGGATGATGCAGCAGGGCGCGAAGCCATTGAAGAATTGAACGATTCGGAACTCGACGGAAGTCGTATTGTTGTTAAGGAAGCACGTCCCCGTTCTAATGACGGAAACAGAAGCAGAGGTTATAACGATTCAGGAAACCGCTATTGAAAAATATTGGTTTTTGAAAATTCTCAGGCGTCATAAAGGCGCCTTTTTTTTTGTTTTGTGATTTTGCTTATACCGATTTCACTTATTTTAAATAATGGAACTCTGTGTTTAACACAAAAAATTGTACTTTTGCAACTTCATTTTAGGAAATAAAAAACAATAACATATTATGGATATTGCAAGTAAGTACAATCCCGCACAAACCGAGGATAAGTGGTATAAATACTGGTTGGAAAACAAATATTTCAAATCGGTTCCCGACGATCGTGAGCCGTATACCATTGTGATACCCCCGCCAAACGTTACCGGGGTTTTGCATATGGGGCATATGCTGAATAATACAATTCAGGACATACTGATACGCAGAGCGCGTATGTCGGGCAAGAATGCCTGCTGGGTTCCAGGCACCGACCATGCATCCATTGCCACCGAAGCAAAAGTGGTAAACAAGCTGAAAGAGGAAGGTGTAAACAAGGATGATCTTTCGCGCGAAGAGTTTCTGAAACACGCCTGGGACTGGACTGATAAGCATGGTGGCATAATTCTGAAACAGCTTCAGAAGCTTGGTGCTTCGTGCGATTGGGACCGTACCTGCTTTACAATGGATGAGATACGTAGCAAGGGGGTGATAAAGTCATTCGTTCAGCTTTACAACGAGGGGTACATCTATCGCGGGGTTCGTATGATAAACTGGGATACCAAAGCCCAGACTGCAGTATCCGATGAAGAAGTTATTTACAAAGAGGTGCAGTCGAAACTGTACTATCTGCGCTATAAAATTGAGGGAACTGAAGATGAGTATGTCACCATTGCTACAACACGCCCTGAGACTATTCTCGGCGATTCGGCTGTTTGTGTGAACCCCAATGATGACAGGTTTAAGCATCTTAAAGGGAAAAGAGTGATTGTGCCTCTCATTAACCGCTCGGTACCCATCATCGAAGATGAGTATGTTGATATGGAGTTCGGAACAGGTTGTCTGAAGATTACTCCGGCACACGACATTAATGACTATGAGATTGGAATGCGCCATAATCTTGAATCGTACGATATCCTGAACGATGACGGTACAATGAGTGAGGTGGCACAGCTGTATGTCGGAGAAGACCGTTTCGAGGTTCGCAAAAAAATAGTTGAAGATCTGGAAAAAGCCGGTAATCTGGTTAAGGTTGAGGATTATACAAATAAAGTCGGATTCTCGGAGCGTACCGATGATATCATTGAGCCGAAGTTGTCAACGCAGTGGTTCCTGAAAATGAAGGAGCTTTCCAAGCCGGCCCTTGATGCGGTGATGAACGATGAGGTTGTATTTCATCCCAAGAAGTTCAAGAATGTTTACCGCCACTGGATGGAGAATGTGAAGGACTGGTGTATCTCACGTCAGCTATGGTGGGGACACCGTATTCCTGTTTATTACCTTGAGGATGGTTCTTATGTGGTGGCCGAAACTCCCGAACAGGCACTTGAAATGGCCAAGGAGAAAACCGGCAATGCCAACCTTACAATGAACGATCTGCGTCAGGACGAGGATGTGCTTGATACCTGGGCTTCATCGTGGTTGTGGCCAATAACTGTTTTCGACGGTTTTGAGGATAATGAGGATATAAATTATTATTACCCGACCAACGACCTTGTAACAGGTCACGATATTATATTTTTCTGGGTGGCCAGGATGATAATTGCGGGTTATCATTTCAAAGGTAAGTATCCGTTCAAGAATGTATACTTTACCGGAATGGTGCGTGACAAGCTTCGTCGTAAGATGAGCAAGTCGCTGGGTAACTCTCCTGATCCGCTTGATCTGATTGCCAAATACGGAGCCGATGGTGTTCGTGTAGGTATGCTGCTTTGCTCTCCTGCAGGCGGTGACTTGCTGTTCGACGAGAGTCTGCCTGAGCAGGGAAGAAACTTTGCAAACAAGATATGGAATGCATTCCGCCTTGTTAAAGGGTGGGAGGTAAGCAGTGATATTGAACAGCCCGAAAGTGCAAAAGAAGCAATAATGTGGTTTGAGCAGAAGTTGAACAGCACTATTGAGCTTGTAGATGATCATTTTTCAAAATATCGTATCTCCGATGCTTTGATGACTGTTTATACCACATTCTGGCAGGAGTTTTCATCATGGTATCTCGAAGCTGTTAAGCCCGGATATCAACAGCCGCTTGATGCGGAAACCTACAAAGCAACAGTTGAGTTCTTTGATAAGCTGCTTCGTCTGCTGCATCCGTTTATGCCGTTCATTACCGAAGAGATATGGCAGTTGCTTGATGAGCGTAAAGAGGGAGAAAGCATTATGATTTCGGATATGCCGGTAGCAACGGTGATTAACCGTAAGGTTGTGGAATTGTTCGAAACGGCAAAAGAAGTTGTTGGTAATGTACGTACCGTTCGCAAGGAGAAGAATATTCCTCCTAAAGAGCAACTTTCATTGTCTGTTCTTCCGGCAGGTACTGATTATGACCCGATGTTCGATGAGGTGATTGCCAAGCTTGCTAATCTGAAAGAGATTAATAAAGTAGATGCCAAAGTGGAGGGGGCTGTTTCTTTTATGGTTAAAACCACAGAGTATTTTGTCCCGATGGAGGGTCTGATTGATGTGGAACAAGAGATAAAGAAACTAGAAGAGGAGCTGAAATATCAGGAAGGGTTTCTGAATTCGGTTAAGAAAAAGCTGAGCAATGAAAGGTTTGTGAACAATGCTCCCGAAGCTGTTGTGGCCAAGGAGCGTCAGAAACAGGCCGATGCTGAGGCAAAAATACAAACACTGAAGGCATCAATTGAGAACCTTAAAAAATAATAAGTGGCCGGATGACTCGAAGTTATCCGGTCTCTCTTCCCACTTAACGGTATGGTTTATGATCATACCGTTTTTTTATGCCCGGAAGTGTAAAAAAAGAGGATGTCCCCAAAGTCGTCATTCCGAATGAAATGAAGGAATCTCTAAATTCACAAATGTTGAGAATAAAGAGATTGCTTCGTCGTTCCTCCTCGCAATGACGGAATTGCTTAAAGCATTATACGTTATTGCGAACCCCATTTTATGGGGTGAAGCAATCTCAGAACGGTCGAGATCGCTTCTTTCCCGAAAAAAAACGGGACAAGCAGCTCGCGCTCATCGCGATGACGTTGATATCCTGTCATTTACTCATTATGCCCAAAAAATTGAGGTGAAATCTTGCATTGACGTTAAGGTTTTACTTTTTGGACATCCTCTTTTCTATGTGGACCAGGACATTGAGAGCGAGTGGTTTCAGAATCATCCGGTCTCAGTATTTCCACCAAAACTGAACATCTGTTATCCATTAGTGTGGTAAAAACATTCTATTTTTGCTGATAATATTAAACAGTTGAATAATGAATAAGAGTCTGTCATTTCTTACGGTTGTTGTAATTGTATCATTGTTTCTCACAGGGTGTGTAGACAAATATCCCAATGTGCCCAAGACGTATTGGCCGCAGCTTGATTCTGCGTTTGTAAAGGCGGGTGTGAATGCTGCTGAGCTTAAGCGGGCACTGAACAACACTCCCGTGGAAATGAAGGAGGGTATGGCATTTCTTATCACCAATATGCCGCAACGGGACCTTGATTCCCTGAGTGCTGAATTTCTTCTTGAGAATGTGGAGTATGCTTACAAAGCAAGAGATAAGTTTCCCTGGGCAAAAGCATTGCCCGATTCAATATTCCTGAACGAAGTTCTGCCTTATGCAAGTTTGAACGAAAGGCGTGACAACTGGCGTAAAGATTTTTATGAGCGTTTCAGTAAGTATGTTGAGAAATGTAGGGATATTCGTTGTGCAATTGATTCGGTGAATAAAAACATCAGGGATGAGGTTAAGGTTGAATACAATACAAAACGTAAGAAACCCGATCAGAGTCCGTACGAGTCGATGGAGCAGGGAATGGCTTCGTGCAGCGGTCTTTCCATCCTGCTCACTGATGCTTTCAGAGCTGTGGGGATTCCTTCCCGGATAGCGGGTACCCCCAACTGGCACGACAACCGCGGAAATCATAACTGGAACGAGGTTTGGATAGACGGCAAGTGGTATTTTACCGAATATTATCCAAGCGGACTGAACAAAAGCTGGTTCCTGGCTGATGCAGGCAAAGCAGATCCAAACAGCCGTGAGCATGCCATTTATGCATCTTCGTTCATGCCTGCCGATACTTATTTTCCGTTAGTATGGGATTCAACAATTACCTATGTGCCTGCATACAATGTTACCGACAGGTATATCCGGCTTTATAAAGAATCGGAAAAAGAGAAACAGCTGGCAGGTAACAGCATAATCGTTAAAGTATGGATGTTCAAAAGCCAGGTCTGCACACTGAAGGGTGACGACAGGGTTGCAACCAATGTGGATGTGTTCAGCGAGGGAGAACAGACAGGCGGGGGAAGAACAAGCGGACCGACTCAGGATATGAACGATGTTCTGGAGTTCAAGCTTGAAAAGAACAAGGATTACACCTTTAAATATATCGGTGACGGCGGAATCCTGAAACAGGTCGGTATCCATACCGGTGATGAGAATATGGAGATAAAGCTGTATATGAAATGATGTCTTTATACTAAAACAAAGTAATTCTACCAATGACGGAATTGCTTAAGATTTTGATTGTCAGCGAGACTTGTGCGTCATTGCGAACCCCATTTTATGGGGTGAAGCCTGCCTGTGCCGAGCCTTCGGCAGGCAGGCAATCTTAAAGCGGTCGAGATCGCTTCTTTCCCGAAAAAAAATCGGGACAAGCTGCTTGCGCTTATCGCGATGACTCCGGTATTCCGTCATATACTCATTATGCCACAAAAAATTGGGGTGAATTCTTATAATGACTACTTTTTAAACATCCTTTATTGTTCTTTTACAAAGAGTTATGTGTCTTCATACTCAGCCAGTTCAAGGATGATGTCATCCGGACCGTAAAAGTAGAACAGTTTTTTAGTTACGTTGTATCTCTGTATCTCGGAGAAAACCTGAACTCCGGCATCTTTGAATTTACGGTGGATGCTTTCAATATCCTTTACTTCAAAGGCGATATGCCGGAATCCGATACGGTTGGCTTTGTTCATTAAAGCGTCCTTGCCGCCTTCAGGCCGGAAATATTGTATAAGCTCAATGCTTGTTTCGGTACCGGGAATTGTGAGTTTTACGAATTTGGCTTTAACATTCTCAAGCCCTACGGTTCTGTCCATCCAGTCACCTTCCAGATAGCCCTCTTTTTCAACTTTAAAGTCCAGAAGTTTTGTGAAAAAGCTTTTTGTTTTTTCAATGTCGGTTACAGAAATGTTAATGTGATCGATCTTTTTTATCATCTGTCACAAAGCTTTTAAGCTCATATCCAGACTTTTGATATGATGGGTCAGGGCACCCACTGAAATGTAATCAACGCCACACTCGGCGTAATCGCGCAGTGTTTCAATTGTAATTCCGCCTGACGATTCAGTTTCGTATCTTCCGTTTATCAGTTCAACTGCCGCCTTGGTTTGCGGTATATCAAAATTGTCGAGCATGATACGATGAATGCCTCCAACGCGCAGCACCTCATTAAGTTCATCAAAATTACGAACCTCAACTTCTATTTTCAGGTCTTTACCTTTTTCTTTCAGATATTCGTGAACCTTTTTCACTGCTTTTTCAATTCCGCCGGCAAAATCAATATGGTTGTCCTTTAGCATTACCATATCGTAAAGTCCCA
Source organism: Chlorobiota bacterium (assembly GCA_013153405.1). Lineage (GTDB taxonomy): Bacteria > Bacteroidota > Bacteroidia > Bacteroidales > Marinilabiliaceae > JAADEM01. The sequence goes on along the minus strand of JAADEM010000002.1, from coordinate 50,595 downwards.
TGCGGTGATTTTCTCCGCCTCCGATTTTTACGGCCATCTTTTCAAGTACCCTCATTCCGGGTGTGGTCTTGCGGGTATCAAGCACTTTAGTATGGAGACCTTCAAGTTTCTGGACGTACTCATTGGTTCTGGTTGCAATTCCACTCATACGTTGCATGACATTAAGAATAAGCCGTTCTGTTTTTAGTAATGTCAGGACTTTACCTTCCACGGTAAAGGCAATGTCACCGGGCTTAACTCTTGTGCCATCTTCAATGAAGATATCCATTCTGATGCCGGAATCTATCTTCTTAAATACTTTTTCAGCTATTTCTATTCCTGCAATTATTCCTTCTTCTTTAACAAGCAACTTAACTTTACCTGCAGCTGTTTCTGGTATACAAGATTGTGACGAGTGATCACCGTCACCGATGTCTTCTTTAATTGCAAGTTCTATCAGTTCATCAATAAGTTTATCAGTCATTTTGTTTTTCGATCCTTAATTGGTGAATAAGAAGTTTACCATTTTCGTTTTTTGTAAGAAAATAAAACCGGTATGTTCCTGAGTTGGTAAGATAATTTCCAATGGCAAATGATGCATTTTGCCTGCTTCCTTCGTGTATTATTCTGAAGTTTTCGGGAGGGTTGTTGGTGAAAAATTCCTTTAGAACCATTTCGGCCTGAGACTTACTGAAAATTCCGGATTTTTGAGGAATTACCAATTCAATGTTTTCATTGAAATATTCTGAAAGAGCAGATGCATCACCATCTCTCGTAGCATCAATTATATCTTTTGATATGGAGCCTTGTGCAGATGCAGTAAATACGGTGCCCGATGCCATTAAAAGAATAAACGATATTGTTTTTATAAAATGTAACATAATCCCAATATTGTTGTTTTGCGCCCTTAAAGATGCAGAAAATTATACAGTCGTCTTAATTAATAATGCAAAAATATTTAATTACAAATATTAAACCATATTTTTATAAAGATACAAAATTATATACGAATGAAAGTTAAATTGGTTGTGATCGGCAAAACCGATGAGAAATTTATTAAAGAAGGAATAAAAAAATACAATGACAGGATAAAGCATTATTTACCGTTTGAATATGCTGAATTGCCCGATGTGAAGAGAAGTCGGACAATGGCGCAGGAGGTTCAGAAAAGAATGGAAGGAGAACTGCTACTCAATTCGTTACAGCCGGGTGATTATCTTGTTCTTCTTGATGAGAACGGGAAAATGTTTACATCACGGGAATTTTCCGGTTATGTGGAAAAAAGGATGATCTCCGGAACAAAACGAATTGTGTTTTTTATTGGTGGACCTTATGGTTTTTCCGGAGAGGTGTATAACAGAGCAGATGCAAAAGTATCGTTGTCGAAAATGACATTCTCGCATCAGATTGTCAGGGTAATATTTTTTGAGCAGTTATACCGTGCAATGACCATAATCAGAAATGAACCGTATCATCATGATTAGTGTAAACATCCAGAACAATACTTCTTTCAAAATTAAAAAACGGTTTTTGAATTTACAGGCATTTTTTTTGCATATGAATAAATTAATATAATTTTAGTCACATAATGCAAAGTTCTATATTAAAAGACAGAAGATTCCTGCTGCTATTGATTTTTTTTGTTGTATCGGTATTAGGCTGGGCAGGAGGTACGTTTATTACACTTTATACTACATCATCTCCGAATATTCACATTAATAAGGCGAAATTTGAGAAAGTATTAGTTGAAAAGCAAACCGGCCTGCAGAAGAGTGTTATACATTTGTCTGAAAAGTATTCAACAGGTGGTGTTTCCTGGGATGTTTTGATGGACTCTCTTTATGGAGATGAGTTTTCTTATTTTGTTTACAATAAAGATACTCTTATTGCCTGGTCTGATGCTTCGATTCCCGTAATGGGAGAAAGAGATAAGATTACATCGGAAGAAGTTGTGAAACTAAAAAACGGTTGGTATCTGGCAGAGCACCGTAAAACCAAAGATGTAACCATAGCAGGGTTATTTTTAATTAAACGGGAATATCCTTACGAAAATAAATTCTTAAAGAACCGGTTTAATGATTGCTTTAATATCAGTTCGGTTCCAGATATCAGAACGTTTAATCCGGGAAACGGGATTGATATATCAGGTAAAAATGGAATGTACCTGTTTACACTTGTTTCCGGTGATAAATCATTTACATCCGAAGTTCCCAGTAAGTCCGGTCTTATCCTGATTTTGATTGCAGTTCTGGGGTCAATTCTGTTTACTGGGTCGCTTTTACGGTATGCTGTAAAAAGGGTGGGAAATTACGCATTTGTAATTGTTGCCGGATTACTTGCAATGATATATTACGGTTTTGTATGTTATAACAATGCATTTCTCACATCGGCAGGTGATTTGTTTTCGCCGGTATCGTTTGCTTATTCTTCGTTGATGCCTTCACTTGCTTCAATTCTTCTCCTGTCGTTTATTCTGTTTATGTTTTTTTTCTGGATATACAGAAATTTCAGGGTTCCTTCGGTAATAAAAAACGGTGAAGAGGACGGCTTGTTAATAACTGTTTATTATGCCTTAACAATGTTGATTGTAATGGCATATTTTCTTTTTGTCAATTTTCTGATAATAATTCTTGTTCAGCACTCGTCATCGCTTTCTCTTTATTCACGCATGAGTGATTTTGATGTTATGATTATTGCCAAAGTCGCAATTGTTGTTTTTCAAATGTTTTCTTTCCTTTTCCTGCTCGAAAAGGCAGTGGCTATGTTTCGTGAGAAAATCTTGTTTTGGAAGAGAGTTGTTGTTCTGTTGCTTATAGTGTTGTTCATTGGGTTTGTAAAATTCGTAACCGGTTGTTCTTGTCTTGAAGAGAGTATTATATTCTTTTTTATCATAACTGTCATCTTTGAATATGTAGGACATAAAAAGAGGATAATCCATTCATACAGCATATTCACATGGATTATACTGTTGTTGTCGCTTTACATAACTATTGTATTGCTAAAATTGTACAATAACAAAGAGAAAAGAAGCAGAGAAGTGCTTATTGAAAATCTTTCGTTTCGTCTTGTAAGAGAAGAGGATCCTGTGGCTGAGATGTATTTAAAAGGGTTAGAGAAATATATTGAAACAGACAAGAAACTCAAGGAACTGTTACGAAAAGATGAACTTTCATCTGATGAGATCAGAGAGTATCTAGAGAAAAAATATTTTGTTGGATATCTGAGTCGTTATGAACTTCAGATAGTACCATGCTGGCCGGGAGGTGATGTGGTTATCCGCGGTACTGGTGAAACGTATAATTGTTACAATTATTTTGATCAACTGATAACCAAAATAGGATATAGTGTTAACTCAAGCAGGCATTTCTATTTTATGGACAATAACAACGGAAATGTTACTTATATGGGAATGTTCAGCTACTTTAAAGGGGATCCGCAGTATGAAGTTAATCTTTACATTGAGATAAATTCTAAACCGGTTTTTGTAGGTCTCGGCTATCCTGAACTTCTGAAAAGTGATAAGGAAAAACTTGTTTTCGAGGTGTCTAATGATTATTCGTATGCAAAATATGTGAACGGCGTTCTGGCAAAACAGTTTGGTGAATATGAGTACGACCTTTCTGACGAGAAGTTTGTAAAGGATAACAGAGGTGAAAAATATTATGTGGAAACCAAAGAAGTAAGTCATCTGGTTTACAGGCCTGAAGAGAATGTACTGATAGTTTTGACGAGGTATAAAATCTCTGTCCTTGATATTGCTATTGGATTCTCTATCTTTTTTATCGGACTGTTCTTTCTTGCTGTAATTACCCTTGTGGTTATAAAACTTAAGAACGGGATTCCTTTTTTCAGATTTTCAATACAGGAGCGGATACAGATTGCTCTGGTAACGATGGTTCTGGTGTTGTTATTGATAGTCGGAGTCAGTTCGGTTTATTATTCAATATATCAATTTAAAAAGAAAAACAGTGAGATACTGTCGCAGCGGTTAAAATCTGTACTTATGGAAGTTGAACAGAAACTGGGTGCAGAAGATAGTCTTACTTATGAAATGCGTGATTACATTCAGCCTTTATTGCAGAAGTTCTCAAATGTGTTTTTTTGTGACATCAATCTTTTCGGACTTGACGGGCATCTGCTGGCTACTTCGCGTCCCGAACTTTATGTAAACGGCCTGACCGGGCGTCTTATGTCTCCGAAAGCATTTTATGAACTGTCGGTGAATAAGAAAACTGAATATGAGCAGGAGGAGTCGATAGGGGGATTGAATTATGTTTCGGCCTATGTGGTAATATTTAATGAGGAGAATCAGCCTTTTGCATATCTTAATATTCCGTACTTTGTAGGTAGTGATGAATTAAGGGAACAGGTTTCGTCTCTTATAGTTGCAGTAATAAATGCATATCTCATTTTTGTTCTCATTGCTATTAGCTTTGCTGTGTTTGTGTCGCGCAGGATTACTGCCCCTCTTTCTACAATTCAGAATCGCCTTGAAAAGGTTTCATTGAGTCAGAAAAATGAGAAAATTGAATATAAAAAACAGGATGAGATAGGTGAACTTGTGTCGGTTTATAATCGTATGGTGGATGAACTATCGGAGAGTGCCGCCAAACTGGCGCAATCGGAACGTGAAGTTGCATGGAGGGAAATGGCAAAACAGATTGCTCACGAGATAAAGAATCCTCTGACTCCAATGAAGCTAAATGTTCAGTATTTACAACGTGCCTGGAAAGACAATGTGGAGGATTTTGATGCATATCTGGAAAAGGTAACCAATTCCCTCATCGAGCAGATTGATCAGTTGTCAGTTATTGCAACAGAATTTTCAAATTTTGCAAAAATGCCGGTGGCAAAAAGGTCTAAAATAGATATTGTATCCAAACTAAAACATACCTGTGAACTTTATAAGAAGCTTCCGGATTTTGAGATAATACAGGATTTTGATGTTGACAAGCCTGTATGGGTTTTTGCTGATCCTGATCAGATGATACGTGTTTTTAATAATATCATTAAAAATGCCCAGCAGTCGATACCTAAAGGTAAGAAGGGGATTCTGAATGTAAAGGTGAGGGTGGATTATAATAAAGTTCGTATCTCATTTGCCGACAATGGTTCCGGTATGTCCGAAGAGATAAAAGAGAAGATATTTCAGCCGAATTTTACTACTAAATCAAGCGGAATGGGGCTGGGACTTGCTATTGTTAAAAATATTATCACTAATTCGAAAGGAAAGATTTGGTTTGAAACAGGTGAGAGGAAAGGAACCATATTTTTTATTGAGTTGCCGTTGTATGAGGAGGAGTAGAATACTAAAATTATTTCCCGTTTGAATCCTTCTGCAGTCGGATTTAAAAGGTTTTCTGAATTATTAGTACGGAATTCTGAATGCCGGATTTTGAAGTTTTTTAACGGCCTCAATATTTCGGTGCTCTGCACCTTGCGTTAGCTAGTGTATGTATTCAGTATTCGGTAACCGGTATTCTGTAACAAAAAAAAACCAAGAACTAAAAACCAAGAACCAAATAACACTGTATCAAATGTCGAATGTTCAACGACGAATTAACCCGGAACTTGAACCTTGAAATTCGCGTCAATTCGTCTTCATTCGCGCAATTTGTTGAAAATTTTCAATCCTCTTCTTTTATCACATAGGTCTCGGTCCATTTGTCTGCAAGGCGTCTGCCTGTTTTAATTAAAAGATAGATATCGATAATGTTAACTACCGGAATCAGGAGTATCAGTCCTCTGGTTATTGAACTTCTCGGATGTAGGTAAAGAGGTTCGTTTGTGCCTTGGTCGAGAATCCTGATATTGAATATTTTTTTTCCTGCACTTTGTCCTTTTAGCGATGGCATTGCGTCACGTCCAAGAAAATAGATAAGTCCGAACATCCAACCTACTTTTGGAATCAGGCACAGTGATGCGGCAATGCCCAGATCGACACAAAATGCCAGGAATCGTTCTTTTAACGGAGGAACATTTTTGTCATTCATTTGTCAGGATATTTTTGCGGATAAATTTAACCAGAGTATCAGCCATTGCTTTTTGTTCTTCCACCTTAGGGTGACCCGGTGTCTTTTTGTACGGAACAAACAGAGTCATAATTTTATTATCGTTAAGTTGTTCCACAGCTTTGCTGACATAACCGGGCCATGGTGATCCCTTTTTGGTGATATCCATGTTTCCCAGCATGCATATGATGTTAGCATCGGGATAATGAGCTCTGATAGAAGATACAAAATCTTTGTAGGATTTAATAATGAAATCTTCGCCGGGAGGTGTTGAACCAAATCGGTGTATGAATTCAGAATATTCAGGTTTTTTTATAAGCCATGAGTCGTTCTGTAATAAATTTATTACAACTATATCGGGCGTGTATTGTTTGAAATTCCATACGCTTGTATTGTCGTTAGGAATGAGTCGGTCATACATTTCCGGCATAATCAGCGGAAACCAGCTAATCATAATGCCTATTCCGCTTTTGCTGATGCATCTGTAATCGGCATTCAGTTTTCTGGCAGTAACTGCAGAGTAGCTGTTGTAATTGTTGGTGTATATGCTGTCGGGCCTGTCTTTCCCTGAATAATCTTCAACTGCATATCCTGAGGTTATGGAATTACCGTAAAATTCGATTTTAATTTTCCGTTTTTTATCTGCCGGCAGGAATTTTCCTTTTACACTTAAAGAGTAAAGCTTTGTAGTTCCTTTGTCCCATTCGGTTCTTTTAAACAGCTTAACTGTATGTGTTCCAAAAGGTAATCCGTCGGCCAAAGTATAAGTCTTTTTGCCTTCCGATAGATGGATAACCCGAATACTGTCATTATCTATTATAACATTGAAATAATTAGCACCTTTTTCGTCATCTAAGATTGCGGTTACTTCTGTTCCGTTAAAACGTACGGTTGCAGATGTTCCTGACCACATTAAATCTGCATGGTTTTTTGAGGTGTCAATGCGTCCCTGATAGTAAATGTTATCACTATTAAATGGAATTAGGGATGTTTTAACTTCTTTATTGCATCCATTGAATAGTAAGAAGAAAGAAAGTAGCAGGCGTAATAAAGTTGATACAAGCATTGTTTAAATTTTTTTGTGGTCTGTAAAGATATAAACAAAACATGAAAGAGTGCAATTGCCGGGAAATACCTGCAAAGTTCGTTTTACAAGTAAGGGGCCCGATGTGTATAAAACGGCTACCAGTGACAGTTGTAATAAAAAAGACTGTCCGATATTGCGGACAGTCTTTTATGATATTATTGTTTTTTGTTCCTAAACAAGCTAATCGACAATCGTCAGCTCATCGATAAGGTTTTTAGCTCCTGCGTATTTATCGATAATGAATAAAACATAACGGGCATCAACACAAATGGTTTTTTGCAATTTCGGTTCAAATGCAATATCACCGCTCATTGCTTCCCAGTTACCATCGAATGCGAGGCCGATAAGTTCACCATTGGCATTTATTACAGGACTTCCGCTGTTACCGCCGGTAATATCATTGTTTGTTGTGAAACAAACAGGCATAAACCCTCTTTTATCGGCATAGCGACCGTAATCTTTTTTATTGTACAGTTCTTTAAGTTTTTCGGGAACAATAAATTCATAATTGTTTGGATCTTCTTTTTCCATTACACCTTTAAGAGTGGTATACTCTTTGTAAATAACAGCATCACGAGGTTCATAATCTCCAACTGTTCCGTAACTTAAGCGCATTGTGAAGTTTGCGTCCGGATACCTGATAAGTTCAGGTGCCATCTTCATTAGTCCTGCCTCAAACAAGCGGTTGTCGCGATTGATAAGAACAGAGCTCTCTTTTTGCATATTACGAAGTGACAAATACTCTTTAAGAATTGATTTTCCGCCTTCGAATACGAGGTCTTTTTCAAGAGTTTTCAGTTTCGGGTCAGCAAGGAAATCATTATATCTTTGTTCGTTGGTGAATATGGATTTTTCGAATACAGCTTTACTGAAGGCTTCAAAATTGTTCTTGAATCTTTTAGCAATGATGTCATAGATTTCAGGATGGTATTTCGCATCAATATCATTGTAGTAAAGTTTCAGCATGGCAGTCATCACCTTTTGGTCGGTTTTAGGGCTGTAATCTTTGAAAAAACTTTCACCCCGGCTTTTCATTTTTTCTATTGCCTTATCTATTTTTTCCTGGTCTTCAGACTTCAATGCTTCTTCAAGGCTGCGGGCAGAAAGAGAAAAAGCAAAAGCTTCAGTACCGCCAAGCAGGCTCTCGTAAAGATAATAGTTGGCATGGATGTAAGGAGCTCTTTCCTCGTAACCTTTTTTTAGCCCCGGTAAAACATCACCGTATTTTGCTTTAAGTTGCGGATCTGAATCTGCCCAGTTCTGGAATCTTTTTTCAAGTTTTTGTTTCTTTTCTATTACGTGGAGTTTTTCAAGTCCTTTGTTCATTCCTATACTGTTCTTCCAGTAATTTGAGCTGCGTGAGTACTTGGAGGCATACTGAATTTTTATTTTTTCATCAGCCATCATGTCTTTTTGCCATATTTCCTGCTTAATGCCTCTTACCTTTATCCGGGTCTGGTTTATAATATTCATTCTTTCCTCGATACCGTATGAGGTAAGATAGCGAGATGTGCTTCCGGGAAATCCGATTGTCATAGCAAAGTCTCCTTTTTCTATTCCTTTGATAGATACAGGCAGGAACTTCTTGGGTTTGTAAGGTACGTTATCAGGTGAGTATTCAGCCGGTTTTCCGTCAGGACTTGCGTAAACTCTGAAAATACTGAAGTCTCCTGTGTGACGCGGCCACATCCAGTTATCGGTATCGTGTCCGAATTTACCAATTGAAGATGGCGGTGCTCCTACGAAACGAACATCTTTAAATCTTTCGTATACAACAAGGTAAAACTGGTTTCCTGCAAAGAAACTTTTTACTAATGCCTCGTAGTGATTACCGTCGGTTGCTTCTTTTATAATTTTATCGCTGACTTCACGTATTTTGGCATTTCGTTCGTCTTCCGACATGTCATCATTAAGCTCAGCGTTGATTTTATCGGTAACATCTTCCATATATTTCATAAATGTAACCGTAAGACCCGGAGCCGGCAGTTCCTCGTCCATGCTTTTTGCCCAGAAACCGTCTTCAAGGTAGTTGTGTTCAAGAGTACTTAATTTCTGAATTGTTCCATAACCACAATGATGATTAGTGAATATCAGTCCTTTGTCGGAAACAAGCTCTCCGGTACATCCTCCTCCGAAAATTATAACTGCATCTTTCAGGCTGCTGTGGTTGATGTTGTAAATATCTTCAGCCGAAAGTTTCAGCCCCATTTCATGCATCTTGTTGATGTTCAGTTTTTGAATAAGCGGCAATAGCCACATCCCTTCGTCGGCCTTTATGTTGCTTAAGAACATGCTGATTATAAGGCCAAAAGTCAATAATCTTTTCATAAGTGTTTTTACAAATTAGTTGTTTTTTAAATTTGGTATAAATATAAGTTTAATGTCAAATTAAACCCAAATAATACAGTATAATATTTGGGGTTAGATGTTGTATAGCACAGTATTGCCTTACAATCTGTAAGAGGATGCTTTGGCAGATATAGGTAATGTTTGCCGAAAATATTGATTTAAGAAGGACAGAGGTTCGTTATAAAATGAAAATAATCAGGCAATCAGAACAGATCAAGAGAAAGTTGTTCGTCAAGTAATCTGAACGATTTTCGGTGATATGGAGTAACTCCGTATTCGGCAATGGCTTTACGGTGTTTTTTTGTCGGGTATCCTTTGTTACTGTTCCAATGGTATAGGGGATATTCGGTATGAAGTTTAAGCATATATTCATCGCGGTGCGTTTTGGCCAGAATACTGGCTGCAGCAATCGAAAGGTATTTGCTGTCGCCTTTTACGATGCATGTGTGTTTTATTCCCTGATAAGGATAAAATCTATTTCCGTCAATTAACAGGTGCCCGGGGCGTACAGTCAGTTTGTCTACTGCTCTGTGCATTGCGGTGATTGATGCTTTAAGTATGTTCAGCTTGTCTATTTCGTTGTTGTCTATAAACGAGACAGCCCAGGCCAGGGCAATATCTTCTATCAGTGGACGAAGTTTGTCACGCTGCTTTTCCGAGAGTTGTTTGGAATCGTTCAGAAGCGGATGGGTAAAATCATCAGGCAGTATAACTGCTGCTGCAACCACAGGGCCGGCCAGACATCCTCTGCCGGCTTCGTCGCAACCTGCTTCAAAAACTCCTTTTTTGAAATATGGCAGCAGTTCAGCCATTAATTTTCTGAATAAAGAACCTGCAAAACGGTCTGACCAACGGCTTTTAATGTTGTCCGGTCAATGTTACTCATGTCATCTTTATGTGTATGCCAGTATTCATTAAAGTTTGTATCTGACATTGGTTCGTGCTGGATAATGTCAATACTGGGGATATTCATCAGCTTGTTAACATACACATGATCGTCAATAATCTGACCTCCGTCTTCAAAACTGAAAAAGCTCAGATAACCAAGGTCGGCAGCTGTGTTCCATACTCTGTCAAGAAGTTCCGGGGCATACTGTTTTGAGTATAATTCTTTGTAAAATACGGCATTGGGAGCTCCGACCATATCAAGTAATATTCCCCAGCGGGCTGTGTAGTTTTCTTTATGTGGATGTCTGCACCAGTATTGTGTTCCCAGGCACCATGTATCTGGTTTGTAGGGTAAGTTAAGGTGGTCGGGAGTTCCGTAATCCTCAGCGTCGAAAAAGATTATATCAACACCGATATTTATACCTGCCTTGTTTATCTGACGTGCAATTTCAAGCAGGATACCAACACCGCTGGCCCCGTCATTTGCTCCTAAAATAGGAGTATTTCTTTTGGCCGGATCCGGATCGTGATCTGCAAACGGACGACTGTCCCAATGAGCGAAAAGAAGCACTCTGTTGTTCTTTTCGGGATTATACTGACCGATAATGTTTTTTGCATTTAAAGTTTTACCGTTGTATGCCGTTACCGGAGCATCCTGAACAATAACATCGGCTCCGAACCTTTTCAGTTCATTTGTCAGGTACTCTGCGCATTCGGAGTGTGGTTTTGTATCGGGAACTCTCGGCCCGAAGGCTACCTGCTTATCAACATAGCTGTAAGCCGAATCGGCATTGAAAACCGGTGTTTCTGGTTTTTTAGTAACAGTTGTTTTTTCCTGCCGGCTTTCTTTGGTGCTTTTTCCTCCTGTACTGCAACTTATCAGAGTAAATGTAATAACCGAAAATGTGATTATGTAAAAGATTTTCATTCTGTTGAAATTAATTTAAGCATTCCGTATGAAATACATACCTGAAATGCAGTTGTATTATTTAAGTTCCCATTCGGAACCGTCTTTTGTATCTTTAATAACAAAACCCAGTTTTTGTAACTCATCACGAATCTGATCTGCTGTTGCCCAGTCCTTATTGGCTTTGGCTTCCAGTCGCAGTTTGAGCAGAAGATCAACCACTTCATTCAAAACGGTGTTTCCTGCACCTGACGTGTCTTCTTCATCAATGAGACCTAAAATATCGTATGAAAACATTTCTATTGATTTTCTGAATTTTTCAAGGTCTTCTTCATTGAGTGAGCTTTTGCCTGCTGCCATATTATTGATGTGTTTAACACCTTCGAACAGATGGGCAATCAGAACCGGACTATTAAGGTCATCGTTCATTGCTTCGTAACATTTGTTGCTCCATTCATCAACATTGAACCCTGATTCTTTTCCCGGTTTTACTTTTTCCAGAGTTTTAAGTCCGTCCATAAGGCGGCGGTAACCTTTCTCGGCGGCCTGAAGTGCTTCGTTTGAAAAGTCAACCGTACTGCGGTAGTGTGCCTGCAGTATGAAAAATCTGATAGTCATAGGCGAATATGCTCTGTCGAGAAGCTTATGACTACCGGTGAAAAACTCTTCAAGAGTAATGAAGTTTCCAAGTGATTTACCCATCTTCTGTCCGTTGATGGTAATCATGTTGTTGTGCATCCAGTAACGTACCGGTTTTTTGCCGTTGGCAACCGTACTTTGAGCAATTTCGCATTCGTGGTGAGGGAACAGCAGATCCATTCCACCTCCGTGAATATCGAATTGTTCGCCAAGATATTTGGTGCTCATGGCCGAGCATTCAAGATGCCATCCTGGAAATCCTTCACTGTATTTTGAAGGCCAGCGCATAATATGTTCGGGTGATGCTTTCTTCCACAGGGCAAAATCAACGGAGTGGCGTTTTTCAGTTTGTCCGTCAAGTTCACGGGTAGTATTAAGCAGGTCGTCAAGAACCCTGCCCGACAATTCACCGTAGTTGTACTTTTCGTTGTATTTAACTACGTCGAAATATACTGACCCTTCACTTTCGTATGCATATCCGGCTTCCATTATCTTATCAACTATCTGAAGTTGTTCAATAATATGCCCCGAAGCTCTGGGTTCAATGCTGGGTTTCTTTACATTAAGCTTATCCATAAAGTTGTGGTAACGATCAGTGTAGTATTGTACCACTTCCATCGGTTCAAGTTTTTCGAGCCGTGCTTTTTTTTCAATCTTATCTTCACCGTCGTCCGAATCTGCCTCGAGGTGACCGACATCGGTTATGTTTCTTACATATCGCACTTTATATCCTAAATGATTAAGGTATCTGTAAAGAATATCAAATGTGATTGCAGGGCGTGCGTGGCCTAGATGCGGGTCGCCGTATACGGTAGGACCGCAAACGTACATTCCGACATGCCCCGGTATTATAGATGTGAATTGTTCTTTCTTTCTTGTTAAGCTGTTGTAAATTACCAGATTATTGTCCATGGCTTATGTGTCATTACTTTAATTCTGTTTTTTAAAACCGCTAAATTACAAATAATTGCTTAACCATATACTCAGGGCAATTAAGAAATGTTGCTGAAATATGATAATTGAGAGTATGTCTTATAAAGTAAATTATGAACGTCATTGGTCGAGTCCATCCTATCATTAGGGATATCCTATTTTTTAAATAAATAATCAGATTTTTTTGTCTGAAGAATTAATCATTATGAAGTGAAGAGAGAACTTAACTAATGATTATGTGATGATTTGGGTTTAATTGACTGAATTGTTCTTAACCGGAAGCTTTTTTTCTAACCTGCCGTTTTTGTAAATGAGTTTTTCTTTAAGTTCATTATTGTCGTCATAGACATAAACTTCCCCGTTAAAGAGTTTTCCTTTAACAAAAAATCCTTTTTTTTCAATTCTTCCGTCGAGAGAGTAGACGATATGATTTCCGGTTCCGTTAAATGTGCCTGTTTTATGAGTTTTGTTTTTTGCCATATAAAAGGTATCCCTGTCGGGAGTTACCGAACGTGCAAATTTCCCATTTTCATATATTCGTTCTGCTATCAGTTTGCCGTTTTCATCATACATTTTCAGGGATCCGGTTGTTTTACCATTATTCCATATCCCGGTGTATTTAATACCGCCGTTTTCGTAATAATATTTTTGTTCTCCCGTACGTTTGCCTTTTTTGTCGTAATTCCAGTCGTAAGCAAGTTGTCCGTTAGGGTGATAATAGTGATAGTTACCTTCCCAATGATCAATATTCCAGTAGCCTTCTTCGGATAATATTCCTGAATCGTAGTAAAATTTCGCAGGGCCTATGGGTTTCCCGCTTTTAAAAGTGACTTTATATTTTATTTTGCCCGATGGGTAGTAAGCTGTCCATGTTCCGTTCTTAAGGCCGTTAAGGTATGTTCCTTTTTCAATTATAACCTCCTTATCGGTAGAAAATTTAATCCATAACCCCTGTTTTTTGTTGTTTTTGTCTGTTACATTTATAGTGTCGTTATGGTATATCACAAATGATTGTGAATGTACATTTAATGTAACAAGCAATAATATTATAAGTGTTATGGTTTTCATAAACAAGCTGTTTTCCCGAAAAAATAATTCAGACCAAGATGCAATTTATACGTTAAGAAATTGTAAAATGTTATAGTTTAAAAGGAAAATTTTTAAAATAGCATTATCTTTCCGTAAGATTACTGAAAGTCAGGGCTGACAGAAAAAATGTTTGTCCGTTTCATGTTTGAAATGATTTTTGTGTAATGCATTTAAGAATAATAAATATGGTAAAGAAAAAAAAGAAAAAATCAAAGGTTCTGAAAAAGTCAGAACTTAAAAAATTAATACAGGAACTGTTTAATAAATACCCCAAACGAACATTCAATTACAAGCAGGTTGCATCCTTGCTGAACATAAAAAAACGACCTGGCAAACAGATGGTTCAGATAGTTCTGAACGAGTTGTTTGAAAGTGGTTATCTGACTGAAGTTTCTGTAGGACGGTATAAATTGCTTTCACGTGGTGCTTATGTTACAGGTACGGTCGATATGACGCGTAAAGGTGCTGCATATCTTGTTCCTGATGATGGAGGAGAAGATATATTTATCGCCCAGCCTAATATGAACAGAGCACTTAACGGTGATCATGTAAAGGTGTTTCAGTTTGCACGGCGTAAACATCATCAGCCCGAAGGTGAGGTTGTAGAAATACTGAAACGTAAAAAAGATACGTTTGTGGGAGTGGTTGAGATATCGGGTGGTTTTGCATTTCTGGTTGTTGACGACAAGGTAATGCATCATGATATCTTTATTCCGTTGAAAGCTTTGAACGGGGCTAAAGACGGACAGAAAGCCATTGCCAGAATAACCGAATGGCCGAAAAAAGCAAAGAATCCTATTGGGGAAATAATTGATGTTTTGGGTGACGCAGGAGATAATCAGGCTGAAATGCATGCAATACTTGCTGAATTCGGACTGCCTCATAAATATCCAGAAGATGTTATTGCAGCAGCTGAAAAGATAGATGCAAAAATAACTCCTGAAGAAATAAAAAAGAGAAAAGATTTCAGAGACAGGGTTACTTTTACTATTGATCCTGATGATGCTAAAGACTTTGATGATGCCCTGTCGATTAAAAAACTTAAAAACGGAAACTGGGAAGTTGGTGTGCATATTGCAGATGTTACACATTATGTTACTCCAAAATCGATAATTGAAAAAGAGGCATATAACAGAGCTACTTCTGTGTATCTGGTCGACAGAGTTGTACCTATGCTGCCCGAACGGTTAAGTAATTTTATATGTTCATTGCGTCCGCATGAGGAAAAACTCTGCTTTTCGGCTGTTTTCGAAATCGATGATAAGGCAAAAGTTCATAAACGCTGGATTGGCAAGACTGTAATTTATTCCGATCGCAGGTTTACATATGACGAGGCTCAAAAGATAATAGAAACCGGTAAAGGCGATTATGCCGAAGAAATACTTACTCTTGACCGCATTGCTAAAAAACTTCGTGCCGAAAGATTCCGTAACGGAGCAATTGCTTTTGAGAAGGTGGAGGTGAAATTTAACCTGGATGAAAACGGAAAACCGCTTGGTGTATATTTTAAAGAATCGAAAGATGCCAATAAACTGATAGAAGAGTTTATGTTGCTGGCAAACAGAAAAGTTGCCGAACTGATAGGTAAAAATGAACTCCCGGGTCGTAAAAGTGCAGAGCCAAAGACTTTTGTATACAGGATACACGACGAACCTAACCCTGATAAGTTTGAGACTTTTGCCACTTTTATAAAAAGATTCGGATACGATATGAGTGTGAAGCCAGGGGAACCGGTTAGTTATGCAATAAATAAAATTCTGACACAAACTCATGGCAGACCTGAGCAGAACCTTGTTGAAACACTAGCTGTACGAACAATGGCCAAAGCAGTGTATTCAACTCATAATATCGGTCATTACGGTCTAGCATTTAAGTATTACTCGCATTTTACATCACCTATACGGCGGTATCCCGATATGATGGTGCACAGGTTGCTTGAAAGATATCTTTCGGGAGGACGTTCGGTAAGTGCTGATGAGTATGAAGAAAAGTGTGAACACAGTTCCGATATGGAACAGCTTGCAACAGAAGCCGAAAGAGCTTCGATAAAATACAAGCAGGTGGAGTTTATGAAAGATAAACAGGGAATGGTATTTGATGGTCTTATTTCCGGTGTGACTGAGTGGGGACTTTATGTTGAGCTAATAGAAAATAAATGTGAGGGAATGATTCCGATTCGTGATCTTGATGATGATTTCTATCACTTTGATGAGGAGAATTATCGTCTTGTGGGAAGAAAATATAAGCGTAAGTTCCAGTTGGGTGACAAGATAAAAGTTATGGTGGCTCGGGCTAATCTTGAGAAAAAACAACTGGATTTTACTCTCGCGGACCCGGCTTACGAGGTGTCTGAAGAGTTTCGTCCTGAAAAACACTGATGTGTTTATTACAAAGGAATTTACAGTCGGCATGTGAGTATTTGTTCCGAACATAAGGTTCAGACTGTTCCTGATTTGATAACTATTTGTAACTTTGCTGCCTGAATTAGGGAACCGAATAATTTTAGAGCATTATGCCAATAAAAATACCGGATAATCTGCCGGCGCGCGAGATACTCGAGAGTGAAAATATTTTTGTAATGGCCGACAGGCGTGCTGTACGTCAGGATATAAGGCCGTTGAAGATACTTATATTCAATTTGATGCCGTTGAAAATTAAAACGGAAACACATCTGCTCCGTTCATTATCAAATACTCCGCTGCAGGTTGAGGTGGAGTTGTTAATGACAGGTACGTACACATCAAAAAACACACCCAAAGAACATTTAGTAAGCTTTTATAAAACCTTCGATGAGGTTAAAGAGCATAATTATGACGGACTGATAATAACTGGTGCTCCTGTAGAACTAATGAAGTTTGAAGATGTGGCTTACTGGAAAGAACTCTCTGAAATAATGGAATGGAGTAAAGAACATGTAACAAATACATTTCATATCTGCTGGGCGGCTCAGGCTGGTTTATATTATCATTACGGTATCGATAAATATGAACTGGATAAGAAATTATCGGGTATATACAGGCATAAAGTACTTAAAAGCGAGGAACCTCTGGTCAGAGGTTTCGATGATGTGTTTATGGCTCCTCATTCCAGATATACAGGAATAAGGAAAGAAGATATCGAAAAGTGTGATGAGCTGGAGATACTTGCAGAATCGGATGAGGCTGGTGTATATCTGATTATTTCAAAGGATAAAAGCCGGATCTTTGTCACTGGTCACTCTGAGTACGATGCAAATACTCTTAAGGAGGAATATGAACGTGATATTAAAAAGGGACTCGAAATTGAGCCTCCGGTGAATTATTTTCCTGATAATGATACTTCAAAACAGCCGCTGTCTACCTGGCGCAGCCATGCACACCTGCTGTATTCCAACTGGCTGAATTATTATGTTTATCAGGCAACACCTTATGACTTGAATGTGAAGAGGAGAAAGTGAGATGATTGAGTTACTGGCAACAGACCTTGACGGAACGATACTTTTAAGAGATTGTATCGGGTATCGTAGAAATGATGTGGAAGCGCTGGAGGAGGCGGGTCGTAAAGGGATTATAAGGGTAATAGCAACCGGCCGTACTTTAAAATCGGCTAAAGATGTCATTCCTGCCGGGTTTCCTGTTGATTATCTGGTGTTTTCATCAGGTGCCGGTGTATACGACTGGAAAAATGAAAAGATACTTCAGGTAAAACATCTTGGTGCCGAGAAAACAAACAGGATCGTTCCGTTGCTTAAAAATAATGAACTGAATTTTACATTGCACTGGCCTATTCCTGACAATCACTGTTTTTATTACGCTCAGGCAAAAAAATCTCATAACGATTTCGATAGGTTTATAACTTACAACGAAAAATATGCTCATTCACTGAATGAGGAGGTGCCTGAAAAAGATTATACTCAGGTGCTTGCCTTTCTTCCCGATGTGGAAACATATGAACGTATTGCATCAAAAGTAGATGATGTGAAAACTGTCAGGGCCACTTCCCCTATTGACGGGAAGAGTGTATGGATGGAGTTTTTTTGTGAGAATGTTTCAAAGGCTGAGGGCATAAGATATGTTTGTGAAATTGAAAATGTGAATGAGGATAATGTTGCTGTCGTTGGAAATGACTTTAATGACCTTGACATGCTTAATGCATTTAAAAACTCTTTTGTGGTTGCCGATGCTCCCTTATTGCTTAAGGAAAAGTTCAGTGTTACCGTGCCTGCTGCCGATGCTCCCTTGATGGATGTTTCCAGGAAACTTGCTATTTTGTAATCTCTGCTTCTATAGGATGGCGTAACCCTTCGGCACCAATAAAAACGGCTTTTACGGAACCGATAAGTATTTTAGCCTCTACAATTATGGGTATTCTGTTTTTATCATCAGTTACCCACACAGTCATGCCTTCACCACTTGTAAATATTGTTCCGTCTACAAGGAGAGGAGAAAACTTCAGACAGTTAAATTTCCTTCCGTCACGGTTTTTCTTTTTTTCTCTGCCTTTGTATCTTATGTAAAGATTATATGTTTTACCGTCAAGAACCATGTTGATCGGAATCTTGTCCCCCGGCTTATATTTGTCAAAATCAATATTTCGGGCTTTGTATACCATAGACAATAAGTCGAAGGAGCAGTCGGGCCATGGGATAACCGAATTTTTATAAGGTCCGTTGTCTTTACTTATAGATGTGTGTATGGTTTTATTTTCCCGGTCAAATATGTAGTGATGATGAGTATGCGTGCTCCCTTCATTGGTTACTCTGTAAAACTCATAAGGTTTTAGGTTCATGGTGTCGACATATACCTCGAAAGTATCACGGACTTTAAAAAGAAAGTCGTACGAACTGTATGTTCTGCCATAAGCTCTTAACAGATATGCCGGTTCTTGTCCGTCGTATGTGGCTTTATCGACCAGAAACTTTACATCGCCGGCGTTTACCCAAATAAAACCCCAATTGTAGTATGCGTGGTAGTACACTTTTTCTCCGCTTTTGAAAGCAATGTTTGTATCAGTGCATTGTGCCTTCAGTTTTGTGACAAAAGGAGCTAATATGAGAAATATAATTATGGCTTTTCCGGACATAATAAGTTTATTGACTGTTTTTAGAAACAAAAACAGTACCGTTTTATCAAAATATGTTTGTAGCCGATTAATGGTTTACTTTCCCTATTTTATTTTCAATAGATGCAATCTTAGTTTTCATTCTGTTCGACCTGCCTTTTCTTGCATCGATGGTAATGGCGCTGTAAATACGGTTGGATACCGGCTCCAGAATGTCGTATGCACCCTGAACAATGGCAAGTGCTTCCTGCATTGTTTCGGTTTCAATGGTTGTTCCCATCGGGTTAAGTTTATAATCGACACCGCTTTCATCAATGTATTTTAATACCTTACTTACGTATTGGCTTACACTGTCTCCTTTGTCGGTAGGGAACATTGCGAAATTAAGTAATACAGACATAGTTATAAGTTTTTAATCTCTTTTCTTTGATGATGATGGTTTCCTGAATTTTTCAGAAAACTTATATATGTTGAAATTATTCGGGTCCCAATCGGTTATGACATTATCCCAGTTAGCTCTAAGATTAATTTTTGACGGATAATACATTAATTTTTCCGGTTGTATTTTCTTGTCGTAATTTCCGGTGTCCCATTTTTTATTTCTGTTTTTGTCTACAACTATACGAAGCATATAGTCACCGGGGTTAATATACTGAAATGCAATTTTACCGTTTTCGGGTACATATCCGCTTTGTAACACTTTTTCTTTGATGCTTAACAGTTGTAGCAGCCAGTCTTTCCCCGGATTCTCGAATTGTATGTAGATTTTACTGTAATCGCTTAGCTCTTTAACTTTAAATTTGGCTTCAACGGGGAAATTAATGGTGTGATAAATATCCTCAATTGCAGCTGAGTCAATTGTCATGACATACACCCCACCAGGTTCCCACTTGTGCCAGATGTAATATTTTCTGATGTTCAGAGTATCCTGCCAGAAGTCAAATTTTACAGGTTTCATTATTGTATCTGCTTTTTCCCACAGGTGTACAGCAGAAAAATCAAACTTAACAGCAGGTGCAGGCAGGGTGATACTGTTAGGGGCATAAACGTTTAATTTGCCGGCAGGTCCTTTTATGCGTATGTGAGGTGTTTTCGGTCTGGAACTTTTCTTTTTCTTCTTTTTTTCTCGTTTGCTCAATGCTTTCTCAAAATAATACATGGTTAATGTATCTATCTTGTCGATTAGGTTATTGAGCGAGTCGCGTACCGGATAGGTAAGTGTAAATGATAATGAATCACGATTGTACATGGCACTGTCAGTCAGCCATATTGTGACAGTGTCATTGGTTGGCGTTTTTTCGGTGAGATGCCAGTCTTTTTTGTCTTCGTGTCCGGTTATGTCTATTTTCAGATCCCGTTCAAGAGTACGGTTAAAGATGAACTGAAGTTTTGCTTTTTCTTTTCTTTCATCGGACACGAGATACTGTTGCTTGTAGTCCTGTTGGAATAGAAATAACAATAAACTGTCGGGTATGTAAAAAAGTTTTTTTGATACTACCACAGAGTCGATAGTAAGTGAATCCACATTTATTTTTATTGAGTCAATTACCGTACGGTACTCGTATGATGGTTCAATTATTGTATCAAGCCAGGCAATACGGTCTCCCGGATTAGTGAATTTATAATTATTGCTTTTGTCATCCAATGCATAAATACGATATTTTCCCGGACGAACGTTTTTTATGGTAAAGTGCCCTTTAATGTCTGTTTTGGCAAGCCGTGAAGGTACAACCGTTTTGAAAGCACTATCGGCCAGGTTATCGTATAACATTACCATAACTCCGTCGGCAGGAGAAAGATCATCAGCTTCGAAAAGATTTCCTGATACCTGAAGTGTATCTACTGTTTTTCCGGTGGAAAAAGAAAAAGTAAATGACGGAATTACGTTTCCTTCGTTATTGTCAGCAATAGCATCCCCGAAATCAAGTGTGTATGTGGTGTTAGGTTGAAGGTCTTCCTCAAATTCTATCTGAATGGATTTGCCGTGAGATACAACATACGGCTTTTTGTTCATTGGTGGCGAAACAATTAATTTTTGGTTTACATTGTTCAGTTTTAACAGTTCGTTAAATTCAATAGTTATTTTTTTTCCTTTGAAATTAAGTGCACCGGGTTCAGGATTAGACTTTTTTATATATGGAGGTTCTTCATCTTTAGGACCCCCGGTAGGGTATCCCATGTTGGCACATGACCATACAAAGAAAATTACAGATATTGTTAGTGCCGTTTTAAAAAAGTGTTGTTTCATATAAACCTTAAATTTATTGACAAATTTATAAAGATTAGTGGTTATGTTATTAATATTTTGTTCTCTTTTAAAATTATTTGTCGGGGCAAGTGGTAATGAAACTAATAATGATGAATTTAAAAACGGATTTGTAATAAAAGTATACGGGAACATAACAATTGAATTGTCAACGAGATAAAAAGTTATAACTTTGTGCATCAATATAAAAATAAAGGTTTTATGAGCGAGGAACATAATGTAAATAAGACAGATAAAAAAGTTTGGATAATTCTTGCCGTTGCTGGTGTGTTAATCGTGGTTTTTGCTGTTCTTTTCTTTTCAAATAAGAGTAAGATGGAAGAGATGGTTGAGGAGATGAACATAGAAAAAATGGAATTAACGAAGGAGTTTCAGGATTTGGCTCTTGATTATGACTCGCTGCAGACTAATAACGATACTCTTAATATAATGCTTGAGCATGAACGCGAGAGAATAATTCAGCTCATTGAGGAAATAAAAACGATAAAAGCAACAAATGCTGCTAAAATCAGGGAATATAAAAAAGAACTCTCGACATTGAGGGGTGTCCTGAGAAGTTATGTTGTTCAGATTGATTCTCTTAACAGACGAAATAAGATGCTAACTGAAAAAAACAAAGAGTATCAGCAGAAATATAGCAGCATAAAATCTTCGATGAAAAAACTGGAAAAGGAAAAAGAACATCTTGAGGAGAAAGTTGATATTGCTTCGAAACTGGAATTGAGAAATGTTGAGGCTCTGGGTTTGACAGGAAAAGGGAAAGTAACGCGTAAAACTACCAAGGTAAGAAAAATAAGGGTCTGCTTTACTATTCTTAAAAACATAACAGCTCCGGTAGGAGAGAAAAATGTATATATCAGAATTCAACGTCCTGATAAGTCTTTATTACTGCATTCGTTAAATGATAAATTTAAGTACGAAGATTCGGAAATAAACTTTTCGGCTATGCGTACCATTGAGTATGGGGGTAAGGATTTGGATGTTTGTGTTTTTTATAAAGTTGATGAGGGAGAACTTACAGACGGAGAGTATCTGGCTGATATATTTATTGACGGGTACGATGTGGGAACAGTAACATTTGAACTTAGATAAAAAAAGAAAAGCCGGGTTTAAATTTCCCGGCTTTTTCTTTCCAATAGTTGTTCTCCTGGTCTTGCCTCATTCCTTCAGGCAAATTTTTTGCTTAGTGCTTTTTCGTTGAATATTTTTGGTTCTTCTTCAAGTGTTTCTGTTTCTGAAGAAGGTATTATTACTTTGTTAATATCATCCGGATAATTAAGAAATGTTTCGTAAAATTTCACCTGTTCAAAATAATTAAGTTTCATTTTGGTAGGTGTCATTAGATATTTCTTGGTCCAGAAATCAACAGGATCGTTCATGTTAATAATTTGCAATCCTTTTATTTTAAGAAAATAGTCAAGCATCATTGATTCAGAGAAACGATTTCCTGTGATTTTTGACATAGTTTCAAGAACGTTTTTCTTTTGTTCCTCACCGTTCGGGAACAGATGCCTTTCCAGGTCTTTAGTTGCTTTCTTTTCTGCAATTAATATAATTCCCTTTTTCCAGAACCATGCAGTCAATCCGGCTAAAATGGCAATTACAATTAAAAAATATATCATTTCCTTTAATAATTAGGTTGTTATTTCCCTTAATGTTTCATTCCTAGCATTGTGTACGGAAAATTTAAGATAAGGTTATCGTTTTTGTTCAATTAATTCTACTTTATTTTTTCCCTTTTGTTTTTTTCGATTGACAAATAGATATTTATGTTATGTTATTGCAGGTAAAAAAAATGATAAAAAGAAATTAGAGAAGGCTATCAATCATGTTTTCAGGCAGTTTGTTTCCATGATTTGGAAATATTACATTTTCTGTAATTGTTTTCAGGTGGGTGTTTTTCAGTTTTTTTTGCTCTATTGTCTTAAACCCGTAATATGTATTTAAATGTCTGGCCAGATACTCTTGTTCGGGTTGTCCCGGTGTGGGTATAAGCAGTGCATTTCTCCTTAATGTTACAAGATCCATAACAGAGGAGTATCCCGAACGGCAGATTATGTTTTCCGAATCACATATCAGATTGTTCAGCATTGAAGATTCGCAGTGGTCATAAATTGTTATATTACCTGTTTTCCGGGATTTGTTTTTTTGTCCCGGAACTCCTCTGACAATTATGCATGGTTCTTTGGTTTTTATGAATACTGATGTTATGTTTTTTTCAAGTTCCTGCCTCCAGGGTTCGGGACCGGATATTATTGCAATATATTTGAAATGATAATTTTGTTGGTTGTATTTGCATTGGCGGAACCTGGATAATATTCCTGTTCTGACAATGTTTTTAAGATTAAACGTATTGTCGCTTAGCTTTCCGGTTAGTCCAGGCCGTGATGCTATATCCGGAACCCAGCATTTATCAAATTTATTTATCCATCTGCTTATGAAATACGATGCCGGTTTTTCAAATATTTTTAAGAACCCATTTAATACAGGTGATACCTGATGTGTAACAATTATTGATTTTGTATTTCTGTTTCTTACTCCGTATCTGTTATCTGAAATAATAATATCTATATTGTATTTTTCAACAAGTTTACGGGTTTGCCGGTATTCGTAATGTTTGTAATAAATAAAAGGTAATATTTGCAAAAAAAGTGAAAATGTTTGTGTGTGTGTTAGCGAATAGCCGGGTGTGAATCCTTTAAGCCTGATGTTTATGCAATCG
This sequence comes from Chlorobiota bacterium, assembly GCA_013153405.1. Classification (GTDB taxonomy): domain Bacteria; phylum Bacteroidota; class Bacteroidia; order Bacteroidales; family Marinilabiliaceae; genus JAADEM01. Next base: position 26,685 of record JAADEM010000002.1, on the reverse strand, counting down.
GGGAATTCTTTTTCCAACAATCTGCCCGACTTACCATATGATGCTATTATTACTTTATGTCCATTTTGTTTCAATGCATTTATAACAGGTATCATTCTGGTAGCATGGCCTAATCCCCAGTTGAGGGGGCTTACCAGTACCGTTTTTATTTTAACGGATGTCATATTATCCTGAAACTAATGTTTTAAAGCCTTTTGATTCAGCTTTTTGTGCTATTTTATTTAACTCGTCCAGTGATACTTTATGAAGAGAGTCAAAAGGAGTATCTCTTTCTATGGTATATATCATAACACTTCCTGGTTTTATGTACTCCAGAAGCTTAAGCCATGCTTCAATATCCTCCTGTGTGGTGTTGTCTATGATTTTTTCGTCAAACATGCCTTTTACAAACATAGTCTGGATTGTTACTTTACCGTTAAAGTTTTTAAGCTGTTCAACAGTTTTGTTTAAATCGAATCTGTAGTTTGGACGGTCAAGTGTTAAAATGGTTTCTTTTAAACCGGAATCAAGTTTTTGTATGTTGTCGTCTACTTTTAAAAGAGCATTGAAAACATTTTTATTGTCTAGTCGGGAAGCGTTACTAAGTACGGCAATTCTGGCATCGGGACAATATTTGTTGCGTAGTTCAATAGTGTCGTCAATTATACCGTTAAATTCGGGATGCAGTGTGGGTTCTCCGTTACCAGCAAACGTTATTACATCAGGGGGCATATTTTTTTCAACCATGCCGGATAGTTTTTTTGACAGTTCACCGGCAACTCCTTTGCGTGTCGGAAGGCTGACTTTTTTATTTTCATAACCGGTATTAAGGCCACATTCACAATATATGCAGTCGAATGAACAAAGCTTTGAATCTACTGGCAAAAGGTTTATACCCAGAGAAACGCCCAGTCGTCGGCTTTTAACCGGGCCGAATATTATTTTATCGAACAGAAAAGTCGGCATGATTAGTTTATTATCGTTGTAAAAATACAGTTTTTATTTAATATCACAGGATGAGAAAAAACGTTCATTTTTAATTCATATTTTTTATAAGCAATGATTTTTTTTATATTCACGCCTTGAACCTTACACACAGTTTTATATGTTAAAATTTAATTTGACGCTGTTATTGCTGTCAACAGCGTTGTTTTCATTGTTTGCTCAGATACCCGAAGGGTATTATGATGATGCAGAAGGATTGTCCGGTAATGAGCTTAAGACAGCACTTTACAATATAATAAAAGGACATACCGAGTATCCGTACACAAGTAGTAGCACCGATGTGTGGGATATACTGAAAGAGACGGATAGAGATCCGTCTAATCCCGATAATGTGATTTTGTTTTACACAGGCTGGTCGGTTAATGCCGCACAGGAATACAATAGTGGTTCCGGTTGGAACAGAGAGCATGTATGGGCAAAATCAAGAGGAGATTTTGGTACAGATATGGGGCCCGGAACCGATTGTCACCATATCAGACCTTGCGATATCTCTGTTAATTCAGCCAGAAATAACAGGTGGTTTGATGAATGTTCAACCCCTTATCTGGATAATGGTGTCGAAACAGGTTGTTATACGAGTTATGATATATGGGTTTGGCAGCCTAGAGATGCCGTTAAAGGAGATGTGGCAAGAATGATTTTTTATATGGCGACTCGATATGAAGGGGAGAACGGAGAACCTGATTTGAGAGTTATTGATTATCTGCCCGAAGATGACGATACAGAAGAACCTGTTCATGCCAAACTTGATGTGCTTTTGAAATGGAATGAAGAAGATCCTGTGGATGATTTTGAACGTAACAGAAACGAAGTGGTTTATTCGTATCAGCACAATCGTAATCCTTTTGTCGATCATCCCGAATATGTTGATAAAATATGGAAAGTGACGACATCTACAGCTTCTGTTGCTATGGAACCGGTAGATGTGCATGTTTATCCTAATCCTTCAACAGGTTGTATAAATGTTGATAATCCGAAGGGTCTTGAAATTACGGTTTATTCCATTGCAGGTACGGTTGTTAAGAAAACCTCCGAACATATTGTACACATAACAGGTGTAACTCCGGGGATTTATCTAGTGAGGGTTGCCGGAGATGAAAATATGACGATAGAAACTATGAAAGTTGTGGTGAAATAGTAATCTAAACAGACATCAAACAGTAATTTGTATTTGCAGCCTGTTTTATGTCAATCCGATTTTGCCTGATTAATTGAATCTTAGTCAAGATAAATAAAAAAGCCGTTGAGAAATCAACGGCTTTTTTTAGTAGCGGGGGCAGGACTTGAACCTACGACCTTTGGGTTATGAGCCCAACGAGCTACCAACTGCTCCACCCCGCAATATATCTTAACAAATCGTTTTTTCGTTTTTGCGAGTGCAAATATAGAGCTTTGGATTTTTATTGCCAAATTTTTTACAAAAAAAGTTTGAGTGATGATAGAGCCATAATATAATTTATAACTTTGCTTGCGTTCCGGAAAACTATAAATAAAGAAATGGCAAAATCAGATAAAACAAAGTCTTTTTATGAAAAGCTGAGATATCATTACCGGCTTTCAATTTTCAATGAACAAACATATGAAGAGGTGTTGGGCATGCGTTTGTCCCGGTTAAAGGTGTTTACAGTTGTCGGGGTAACCTCAATGCTGTTAATTGTGTTGGTAATATTATTGATTGCATTTACCGGGCTCAGGGAATATATTCCTGGATATCCTTCGGGGGAAGAGCGTCGTATGATAGTACGAAATGCTCAATTGGTGGATTCCCTGGTTGAAGAGATACAGCGAAGAGATCGTTTTTTTAATGACATAAAATCGATTGTAAACGGTGAAATTCCCAAAGGTGCTTCTCCTGATGATGTAATGAAAGATGAAAAAGATGTGAAAGCCAAGCATAAGATACATTTCAAAAAATCTGTTGAAGATTCATTGTTTCGTTTACAAGTGGAAGAACAGGAAAAGTTTAACCTGTCATCACAGAAACCAGCGCTTAATAAACCTGGTCTGGAGCAAACATCTTTTTTCCCTCCATTAAAAGGTGTAATCGTGAATCGTTTTGGCGGGGCTCAGGGACATTACGGAGTTGATATTGTGGCAGGTCCCGAAGCCAGGGTGTCTGCTGTACTTGACGGTACTGTTTTTTTTGCCGGATGGACAGTTGAAACCGGATATGTGATAGGTATTCAGCACTCAAACAATCTGGTGTCTTTTTATAAACATAACTCTTTATTGCTGAAGAAACCCGGAGACAGGGTAAAAGCCGGAGAAGCAATAGCAATTGTGGGGAATTCGGGAGAGTTCACTACCGGTCCGCATTTACATTTCGAACTATGGTACAACGGGGCTCCTTTGAATCCTGAAGAATACATGGACTTTAATTAATTTTGAGACACATTAAAGCGTAATATATGAGAAAGCGGGTTGCAATATTGGGTTCAACAGGTTCGATAGGAAAACAGACTCTGGAAGTAATAGAAAAACATCCGGATGATTTTGAGGTTGAGGTCTTAACTGCATTGAACAGTGTGGATGAACTGATAAATCAGGCCGTAAAGTTTAAGCCTGATTCGGTAGTGATAGGAAACGAAGATAAGTATGAAGAGGTAAAAACTGCATTGGCACGAGAGCCGGTTAAGGTTTATGCCGGAAGTAGTGCAATTGATCAGGTGGTTCAGGGAAGTAATATTGATGTGGTTCTGACTGCTATGGTAGGATTTTCAGGCTTAACACCAACCGTGAATGCTATTAAAGCCGGAAAAACTATAGCATTGGCAAATAAAGAAACTATGGTTGTTGCCGGAGAGATTGTTACAGAGCTGGCACTGAAAAATAAAGTGAGCATATTACCGGTTGATTCGGAGCATTCCGCAATTTTTCAATGTCTTGCCGGTGAAATAGGAAATTCAGTTGAAAAAATTTATCTGACTGCATCAGGCGGGCCTTTTCGTGGAAAGTCGCTTGAGCATATGATGAATGTATCGAGGGAAGATGCACTAAATCATCCTAACTGGTCGATGGGAAATAAAATCACTATTGATTCGGCTTCGATGATGAATAAAGGACTGGAAGCAATAGAAGCTAAGTGGCTTTTTGGTCTTAAGCCTGAACAAATTGATATTATTGTTCATCCTCAGTCAATAATACACTCAATTGTACAGTTTGAGGATGGTTCAATGAAAGCGCAAATGGGCTTGCCGGATATGCGTTTACCCATTCAGTATGCTTTAACTTTTCCGGGACGTTTGAAGTCTGATTTTGAACGTTTTAATTTTCTTGATTATCCTCAGCTTACTTTTGAGAAATTAAATGAGGATATATTTAAGAGTGTTGCTTTGGCTTACCGGGCAATGGAAGAAGGCGGCAGTATGCCTTGTGTGCTGAATGCTGCCAATGAGATAGCAGTTGATGCTTTTCTGAATGATAAGATTGGTTTTCTTCAGATGTTTGATATTATAGAACGAACAATGGAAGGTGTTGAATATGTATCGCATCCCACGCTGGATGATTATTTAGTTCTGGATAAAACGGCAAGAGAATTCGCATTAAAATACATAAAGGGGCTGTAGTCTATAAATTGTTTTTATGTTTGATTGTGTTGGTAGGGATAGAAAATAAACAATAATATATTTGTCAAATATTTTTTACTCTGGTGTTTATGTAATTGGTAATTATTCTGAAAAAAGTATCTTTGTGGCTCTTAATTTGAAAAATAATAGTTAATGGATATATTTATAAAAGCAATACAGCTTATCTTAAGTCTCTCCTTGCTTGTAATATTGCATGAGTTCGGGCATTTCTTTTTTGCCAAATTGTTTAAAACAAGGGTGGAGAAATTTTATCTGTTTTTTAATCCATGGTTCTCACTTTTTAAAATAAAAAAAGGAGAAACAGAATACGGTATAGGTTGGTTGCCATTGGGAGGATATGTGAAGATATCAGGAATGATCGATGAATCGATGGATAAAGAGGCGTTGAAGCAACCTCCTCAACCCTGGGAGTTCAGAGCAAAACCGGCATGGCAACGATTACTGATAATGATTGGCGGGGTTCTTGTTAATTTTATCACAGCCTTTGTTATTTTCTGGTTCGTTTTGTATACATGGGGCGAATCGTACTATGATGCCGGAAGTGCAAAGTACGGGTTTTATTATGCACCGGTTGCTCACGAAATCGGACTTAAAGATGGAGACAGGGTAATTTATGTCGATACCTTTAAGGTGAATACAGTATCTGATATTACCAAACATATTCTTCTTGAAGATGTAAAGAGCCTTACTGTTGTCAGGGGTGATTCAACATTTACATTGCCTATTCCGGAAGATTTCGGACAGAAAATAATGGCATCCGGTGTAAGAACGTTTGCCGAGTTCCGGATACCTGCCGTTATTGATTCTGTTATCCCCAACTCTCCTGCACAAAAAGCAGGTATAATGAAAGGGGATAGTATTATTTCTGTAAACGGACAACCGGCATCTTTTTTTCACCAGTTTCAGAAGGCGATAGTTTCAAATGCAGGAAAAAATATCGTCATTGATCTTGTAAGAAATGGTGAACTAAAAAGTCTTACAGTTCATGTACCCGAGAAAGGCATTATTGGTGTAGGAAATAAACAACCCGATTTTCTGAAAGTTAAACAGTTCAGGTACGGTTTCTGGGAGGCAGCTCCGGCAGGAATTAAGAAAGGGTTTAAAATTCTTGTGGATTATATAAAGCAACTTAAGCTTATATTTACCAAAGAGGGGGTTAAACAGCTTGGTGGTTTCGGCACTATGGGCAATCTTTTCCCGTCTTCGTGGAATTGGTATGTATTCTGGAGTAATACGGCTCTGATATCTCTTATTCTGGCATTTATGAACATTCTGCCTATCCCTGCTCTTGACGGGGGACATGTATTATTCCTTTTGTATGAAATCATTACAGGACGTAAGCCCAGTGATAAATTTCTTGAATATGCTCAGGTGGCAGGAATGGTGTTGTTGCTTGGTTTACTGCTGTATGCAAACGGAAATGATATTTTTAAAGCATTTTTTAGTAAATAGCAACTAAAGATTATTAAATTTGTCATAATAAAAAATTAAACCAATGTATAGTTCAAATATTTTTTTGTTGATGCCAAGTGGCTACGAGTGGATTCTAGTTATTTTAGCTATTGTTTTATTATTTGGTGGAAGAAAAATTCCGGAATTGATGCGTGGTCTCGGGCAGGGGATGAGAGAATTTAAAAAAGCAAAGGAAGAAGGCCTTGAAGACAAAACTGCTGAAAAGAATAATAAAGAAGCAATAAAAGATTAATAATATTTTAAGCTTTTATGAGCTTTGAGAATATTAAAATCAGGCCGGTCATGTAATCCGGCCTTTATTTTTTAACATAATGAAAACAACCGGCATTAAATTATTTTTTGCACTTGAATTGCTGTTTGTTTCATTGTTGTTGTCTGCTCAGACACCTGTAAAATCCTCAGCTCCTGAATATCCGGAATGGTTGTATCAGTCCAGATTTAAAGAACTGGATGCAAAAACACCTGTAAAACTGGAATATAATAAGCAGGTTAAGGCATATATTGATGTTTATGTTGTTAAACGACGTGAACATCTTAGCCGTATTATCGGACGTTCAGAATATTACTTTCCCCTTTTTGAAGAATATCTTAGTAAATACAATCTTCCACTGGAGTTAAAATATCTGGCAGTTATTGAATCGGCTCTTGATCCAAGGGCTAAATCTTCATCGGGAGCAATGGGGTTATGGCAGTTTCTGTACCATGCATCCAGAATGTTCGATCTTAAAATTGATTCTTATATCGATGAGCGCTGCGATCCTGTGAAAAGTACTGATGCTGCCTGCAGATATCTGGCATATCTGTATCGGAACTTAAACGACTGGCAACTTGCTATAGCTGCATACAATGGTGGTATAGGTGTGGTGAAAAAAGCAATAGAACGTTCGGGAGGTAAAACAAATTTCTGGGAGCTTCAACCCTATTTGCCAGCGCAGGTTAAAGCATATGTCCCTGCTTTTATTGCAGTGAATTATGTGATGAATTATTATAAAAATTATGACATTAAACCCGTCCCGCATTTTATACAATTTGATGATGTAGATACCGTGTTTATAAATAAACCTCTTACTATTAAGCAAATTAGTGAAGCTGCAGGAGTTGATGAGGACATTGTAAAATGGCTTAATCCGGTGTTTATTAAAGATTTTATTCCCGCGGCAGATCTGCCTGTGAGAATTTTCCTTCCAAAGAGTGCAGTTAAAGAATTTATTAGTAATGAACCGTCACTTAGTCCAACCGAAAAACCTGTGGTTAATTATGTGCCTGTTGGCGATACTACCAACAGGATGAAAACATTATGTGTTGTTAAAAAAGGAGAGTTCTTTCACAAATTAGCAATAAGGTACAATTGCAGGGTAGACGATATTGTGTTCTGGAATGGTTTGAAAAATAAGAATATATATCCGGGACAAACACTGATAGTTTGGAAACCGGTAAGGAATAATGGCTTTTTTATTGTTGATGAAGTTTTTGGAAAAAGTAAAAAAAACATTAATTTTAATTATACCTTTAATAATAAAAACAGAAAATTGTTTCACAAAAATATAAAGCCATGAAAGCATCTATTGTATTTTCTTTAATACTGCTTATTACATTCTTTTCAGGGTGTAAAAGTTCTGACGGATATAAACCGAATGCCGGAGGTAAGGCAGGTGAATTGTTAGTTGTAATAAATGATACCTGGAAAGATAAGGATGCCGGAAAAACATTGTTGGAAATTTTGCAACAGCCATATATGGGATTGCCTCAGCCCGAACCGATGTTCGATGTTTCAACGATATCGTATGAAGGACTGAATGATTTTATGAAAACCTACCGGAATCTTCTCATGGTAAAAATATCCCCTAAGGTGGAAGCAGATACGGTACTTTACTATAAGGATGTCTGGGCCAAAGAACAGGCTCTGATTAAAATAAATGCAAAAAACGAGAAAGAATTTCTGAAACTTCTAAAAAGGCATGAAATACGGATATTGAGCTTTTTTAATAAAGCAGAACGGGAACGAAGCATGAAATATTACAGAAAATATATCAATAAAGAGTTCTCGGATAAAATAAGAGCAAAATATGGTGTGTTTGTTACTATCCCTAATAGCTTTACCAGAATAAATGAAAAGAAAGATTTTATCTGGATGAATGCAGGAAGTCCTGCTGCAAGTGAAGGAATTATGGTTTATTCATTCCCGTATGTAGGCGAGGGTACATTCTCGAAAGAGTACTTGCTTAATAAACGGGATTCAATATTGAAGAAAAACGTTCCCGGACCGACCGAAGGTTCATATATGTCAACAGAAATGGAATTTCCTCCGATTTATAAAACTACCCGGATAAATGGAGAGAAAGTGGTTGAAATGAGAGGGTTGTGGAAGGTTGTAGGTGATATGATGGGCGGACCGTGGATTCTGCACGCTCACCTCGATAAAGAGCATAACCGTGTTATCGTTCTTGATGCTTATGTGTATTCGCCTGAAAAGAATGATAAAAGAAATAAGATCAGACAACTAGAGGCTGTTCTTTACTCTTATAAGAAAGTAGATAAAAATACCGATAAGAAATAAATTGAATCCGGATTGTATTTTAAGCCCGTTGGAATTTCCTGCGGGCTTTTTTTTTAACTTACCGCCGGGATTAATCTATAAGTTGCAGGAGCCGGAATCTGTATGAAAAAACACTCCCGCACGAAATGATATTCATGCGGGAGTGTTTTTGTGACCCCGACGGGAATCGAACCCATATCGTAGGAACCGGAATCCTATATTCTATCCATTGAACTACGGGGCCAAGAGTCTGCAAATATAAAATAATTTGATTATAACTGTTTCCTTTTGAAATAAGCTTTTTTGTTTTTTTGTTGTTTTGTACGGTTTCCCCTATTACCAAACTTTCCTAACAGGCGTTTCCCCGATTCTTTAATTTGCTCCTTTTGAAATAAGAAATCCCGAGTACTTCATGTCAGTTCCCTGTATGTGGTCCTTCAGCCATGACTTCAGGAAGTTGGTTATTTCAATAGAGAGAACTATCTTGCCAGAATTGAACCTGTTTTCAAAGTCTTCAACTTTACTTATAAATTTTTTATGTTCCGACTTGTGATGTTCGAGGGCAAGATAGCCGTGTTTACGAAGAAGATTCTCTTCATAAGAAAAATGAAATAGTGCATACTCCCTCATGTTTTTTATGAGGTTAGCAGTAATTTCTTTTGTTGATTTGCTTCTGATGCTTTCGTAAAACTCGTTTAACATATCAATAAGCTTCATGTGTTGTTTATCGATTGAATCGATTCCTGTGCTTAATGATTTGTCCCATTTCATTAATTTCATGCGTTTTTTTGTTTTAAATTGTTTGTATAATGTTTAGGTTACTTAAATTCCTGAGTTATTTTTTCCAGTCTCGATGCTTTTTTCACCATTGCTACTGAACATTTTGCATTCCGTGCTATCTGAAAAGAAGGCAGATCTTCCGGTAATTTATTCGGATTTCTCAAATCTTTACCTATTATCAAAGCGTCAAAGTTTTCTGATTTTTTAATTATATCTTTTACAGGATCATCACTGACAAAAAGTGTGGCACTGTACAATGCTGTTGTTTTCAGCTCCTCCAGACATTGAATCAATAATTTGTCAGCTTTGTTTTTTTGTTGCCTGCTGTATTCTTGTGGCAAATAACTGAATATATTTAAGACTGCACCTGTTTGTTCGGCAATAGCTGTTGCACAAACCAGGATAAGACTTAGGTTGCGGTGGTCTTTGATGTAAACTCCCAGAACCTTAGGGATGAAATTTTCCGGATTTACTTTCAGGTTGATAAAAATAAGATCGGTGTGTGACTCTTTTAAAACTCTGGTGAAAATAGAATCGCTGTAATGTTCTGCTTTTTTGGGAAATCCCATTATGATGAGATCACAGTTTTCATCCTCTGCTGCATGTACAATTCCCAATGCAATGTTTCTCGAAACCCTGATGACCGGTTTAAAGCTGATGTTATTCTGTTTTCCCAGTTCAATGCTTCGTTTTATTATGTTTATAGTCTCTTTGTCGTCAGACAATGCTTCGTATAGATCTTTTTCCGGAGGTACATCTTTAATTGCCAGAACTATAATGTTTCCTCCTTTTTTCGACATTAACATGTGAGAAAACCTTAACAGTGCTTTCTGTGTTTCGGGGTTTGAGACAGGTACCAGTATTTTGTTTTTTCTGAAAAATGAGAATGAAGGTTCTTCTGCCAGAACAATGTTTCTTCCTTCCCTTCCGCTTTTTTCTCTTTTCCGTGAATAAAAGAAATAGATGAGAATGCCTGCAATTATGAGTTGCTGGCCCAATGCCAGTGAGAAAAGATCCATGGTTAAAAGCAGTCCAAGATTTACGACAAAACTTATTTCCGGTAAAAACCGCTTTAAAATATTTTTTGGTCTTAATGCTGAATTATTTTGGTAAAGTTTTCGTAATGCAAGCGAAACAGGTAATAATGACAGCAGCAGACTGAAGTTTGTGACCTTAGCAATTGTTTCAAGTTCAAGAGTAGCCAATGCAATACTGGTAAGAATACCTCCCGATATTACAGCCCATGACGGTTGCCTGGTTTTGTTGTTCAGTTTGCCGAATATATCCGGAAAGAAACGATCTTTTCCCATTGTATATGCCTGACGGCTCTGGGATAAAAGTGTGCTGCTCAGGGCTCCAAGTGAGGCAAGAACTCCACCGAATGAAATAATTAACCATCCATTACCTCCGAAACTTTTGTTGGCAACTAAAACCAGTGGAGCATGACTGGCTGCCAGCTGGGTCCATGAAACTGCTAAAACGGAAGTTACTGCCACCATAAGGTATATTGCCATACTTATCAGCATTGACAATTTCATGGCTTTAGGAATTGTTTTTTCAGGTTCTTTAATCTCGTCAGCACTATTGGCAATAAGCTGATAACCGAAAAACGAAATGTAAATTATTGAGATTGCCCCTAGTGTTCCATGAAAACCTTTCGGAAAAAAAGGTTTTACATTTTGAATATCTGAATGAAATGATGATAAAATTATAAGTAATAATAAAATCAGTACATTTCCCCATACTATCCAATTCCGGATGTTGAACTTGTCGTTTTTTTCAGGTAAAAGATTTAACATTGTTACCAGTAACGTAATTCCTATAGCAATTATCTTTACTGAGATGTCTGATATATGTTTTCCTGTTAATGAAATTGCATACTCGGCAAATCCTATTGCATACAGGCTGCTGGCCAGAATGCTGCCTAAAGCTAGAAACCATCCGGTTGAAAAACCTCCTAAACTGCCAAGTAAATTATATGCATATGTATAACCTCCACCCGATCTTGGTATAAGGCGACTGAGATCAGCATACATAATTGTTGTAACAAAAGCAAGAAGACCGCAAAGTAGATAAGAAATAACAACCGACGGGCCTGCAATGTTTGCAGCCGAACCTATCAATACATAGATCCCGGCTCCGAGCAAAGACCCGACACCAATAGTTGTAGCCCCGAATAAACCGATTGTACGTTTAAATTTTAAAGGCTTAATTTTTTTATAGAAAATTTCCTGTATGTCATCTACCATAACACGGATTTGGCCCCAAAGATAGAAAAAACCTCATATCGTTGAAGTCAATAACGCTATTGATCTGTTTTTATTGTTATGTTTAATTGGTTCATGTATGCCAGATGACTTTTTTTCGTAAATATTCAGAATTTTAAATGTTTCTAATTAGCAGCCTTTCCCTAAATATTATTGGCAATAAATATCAAAGAGTGTATTTTTACAGCTTAAATATTTAAAGATGGATAGTTCCGGAACAAATTCCGTAGTAAAGAAATTTCTTTTGCATCTTCATCCGAAAAAAGTAGATGAAAATGCAATATGTTTTAACCGGACTTTCGGTCTTGGTGGCATAGCAACACTTTTATTCGTTATTCTGGCAACTACCGGACTGATGTTACGATTTATTTATGTTCCTGTTATCGATATGGCATATGATTCAATAGTATCGCTTCAGGAGTTTTATATTTTCGGAAGGTTGCTTAGAAATCTTCACTATTGGAGTGCTAACCTGATGGTTGCTGTGGTGTTCCTGCATCTTGTCCGTGTTTTGTATTCGCAGTCAGTATATTTTGAAAGGCGAAAAAACTGGCTTTACGGTTTAATCTTGTTTTCGATTGTTTTGTCTTTTAATTTCACTGGATACCTTTTGCCTTGGGATCAGCTTTCTTATTGGGCAGTAACCATAATGACGGAGATATTAAGTTATATTCCTCTGATAGGACATCCTGTAAGTATTGCACTTAAAGGAGGTGAACAAGTAGGACAAAATACTTTGACAAATTTTTATGCCTTACATACCGGAGTTCTTCCTCTGCTTATAATTGTATTTATGGTATTGCATTTCTGGTTAGTACGAAAGGTGAAAGGAGTTACAACAGGAAAAGAAAAGGGCATATATGTAAATGTTAATCCTAATCTTATCCGTAAGGAGATAATTGCCGCTCTGTCAGTTTTTGCATTACTGATGTTTTTAAGTATATTTTTAAATGCTCCTTTAAAGGAAATGGCAAATCCTCTTGTCAGTCCAAACCCAAGCAAGGCTCCATGGTACTTTATGGGATTGCAGGAGTTCTTAATGCATATTCATCCTGCATTTGTTGCATTTGTTGTTCCTTCTGTTGTGATATCTTTTTTTGTGTATCTGTCGTATATGAAACAGGAAAAAATAAATGTCGGAGTATGGTTCAACTCTTCCGAAGGTAAGAGACTGGTGATACATGCTGCTGTCTTTGCTTTTCTTCTGACATTTGTTTTAATTCTTGCAACTGATTATTTGTTGGATTTCAGAGGTTGGTTTTCATCTATGCCTGTTATTATATCCACAGGATTATTCCCATTGCTGCTTTATGTAATACCGGCCGGTGGATATGTTTGGTTTTTGTGGAAAATAAAAAAAGTAAATAAGCCTGAATTGTTTTTAGTAATTGCTACCATAATAATTGTGTCATATATTGTGATGATGATGACCGGATTGTGGTTAAGAGGGGAGAGTATGAAATTGATTTTCTGATAGTAATTACTGTGTGGATAATTGTGTTGTTAATGATTATGAGTAATTAAAATTAAGCCGGGCTGAAAACGATTTGAAAAAATCACAGGTTGAGATATTTTATAAAAGTTATAAATAAATATTATGTCAGTTAATGTTTTTCGAGGTGAAAGTTTCGGGTTTGTTTTGGATAATTATAAATCAGATTGGCATTTTGTCAATACTCGGAACTTTCAGGTTAATTATCATTAACTATTAACAACTGTTTCCTTTTGAAATGAAAAAAACAGATATTAAAAATACTAATCGCCGTAACTTTCTTAAGAAAATTATTCTTTTTCTTTTCGGAGCAGAGGCAGCATTCCTTGTTTTTGATTTCTTCAACGGGAATAAAAAGGAAAATGTTGAGCCTGAGGATCTTTATGAGGCAGGTCATACTCACGATTTTGAGCCGGGAAGAATATATCCTTTTACATCAGGAAAGTTTTATATTTATAAATTTGACGATGGAGGAATAATAGCTATATCGTATCGTTGTACACACCTTGGGTGTACCATAAATTATAGTGAAAGCGACAAGAGGTTTATCTGCCCATGTCATGCATCGGCATTTAATATCAAAGGTGAGGTGTTGTCTCCGCCCGCAACAAGGCCGCTTGATATGTTACCTGTTTACATTAAGAACGGAATTGTAAAAGTGGATATAAATCATCCAAAGAAGCGGAAGCGTTTTGAGCGCTCACAACTAGTGTATGGATAGTGCAGCTGAAAATCCCAAGCTGAGAACATAAATTGAGTAACTGATGATATGATAAAAATGTTTTAACCATTAACTTTTTCCATAAACCCGGAACCATAAGATATGCGATTAATAAATAATGTTGAATTCCGGGGGTTGAATATTGAAAGATGAATTAATTAAATAAAACCATTGAAACATCAGTAGCCATATAAACTCCAGAAGAACCAATAATAGAACATTAGAACCATATAATACATGAAATATCCGAAATTAAAACTGATACTTATCTTTATCATACTTTTATTGTATCCGGTTTATCTGATAAAACAGTTTTATTTTACAGATAAACTTCCGGAAAAACCTGTTTATGAGTATGTAGGGAAAGAGTCTTGTGTGGAGTGTCATGAGCAGGAGTTCAAAGACTGGACCGGATCTGATCACGACCGTTCAATGGATATTGCTAACGATACTACGGTTTTAGGGAATTTTAATGACGCTGTATTGGTTTCTAAAAACGGAGTTAAGCACCGCATGTACCGGAATGGTAAAAAATTCATGGTTCATACTGAGGGTGAGGATGGTAAAATGCATGATTATGAAGTAAAGTATGTTTTTGGGTGGACTCCACTTCAGAATTATCTGGTACAGTTTCCTGGAGGAAGACTCCAGACTCTGGCTGTAACCTGGAATACACTTGATAGTGTTTGGTATTACATGCCCGATTCTACTTATAAAAATGAAAAAATGAACCACCATAACTGGCTCTTTTGGACAAATCAGGCTCAGAACTGGAACTCAATGTGTGCTTATTGCCACTCCACAGATCTGAAAAAAGGGTATGACTACCAAAATGATACTTACCATACAACCTGGTCGGAAATAGATGTTAGTTGTGAGGCTTGTCACGGACCGGGCTCATACCACATTAAGTGGGCAAATCTTCCTGAGTATGCCCGGAAGAAGATCAAGAATTTCGGGTTGATTGAAAAAACGAGCGGTCTGACCAACAAAGAATATATTGATAAATGTGCTCGTTGTCACTCTCGTAGAAGTTCGCTGAATGATTACGATCCACATTATAAAAATATATTTGATCATATAATTCCCGAACTGCCTACAGAACCAAATTATTATGTGGACGGACAGATAAAAGATGAGGATTATGTGTGGGGATCATTTAATCAGAGTAAAATGTATGAGTGGGGTATTAAGTGCAACGACTGTCACAATGTTCATTCAGGTGAGTTAGTGTTGCCTGTTGAAGATAACTCGCTTTGTCTGCAATGTCACAAGGCCGAGGATTATAACACACCCAATCATCATCATCACAAAGGTTTCGGAGAGAAAGGTGAACCTGTAATTTCAGAATCAGGAGTTAAGTTTGAGGTTGGCTCTGGAACACAGTGCTATAACTGTCACATGCACGGGCGCTATTACATGGGAGTTGATTATCGTCGTGATCATAGTTTCCGTATTCCCCGTCCCGACCTGTCGGAAAAACTGGGAACACCCAACGCCTGTAATCAGTGTCATGCCGATAAGAGTAATAAGTGGGCACAGGGATATATTGAAAAATGGTATGGTATAAGCCGGCCGTATCAGTTTGGAGAAGCCATCTTCGATGCTCAGCATGGTGTTAAAGGGGCAGAAGCACAATTGATGAAGATAATTAATGCTCCGGAAAGAACCTATCCTGTAAGCAAAAGAGCAACAGCTCTTTCTAATCTGACTTTTGAGTCAGACAGCAGCAGGCAAACTCTTTATTCGGAACTTAATAATATTGAGCCGCAAATGCGATTGATAGCTGTTCGCACTTTAAGAATTGAGTCACAAAAAGATATTGATAAGCTTTTGCCATTGCTGAGCGATGATACTAAAGCTGTAAGGATGGAAACAGCAAACAAACTCTCATTTATGACTGATGACCAGGTTCCTTCAAAATACAAGAAAACATTTCATGAGGTACTGAATGAGTATGAAAAGGTATTGCAGTATAATGCCGATTTCCCGATGGGGAAATTCAGCCTGGGCAACTTTTATTATGTACGTAAAAAATATAAACTTGCCGAAAAGTATTATCTAGCTGCTCTAAAGCAGGATCCTCAGCTTGATGTTGCAAAAATAAATATTGCATATGTGTACAGTGCTATGGGCAAGCCCGATAAAGCCGAAAAGTATCTTCGAGAGGTTATTGCCAAAAATCCTGATGATGCGGCTTCATTGTATAATCTTGCGTTGATATTGTCAGAAACGGGAAAATATAAAGAGTCACTTGATATGCTTATTAAGGCTTCAAAGATGGATGGTGTAAATCCGCGAGTTTTTTACAATATTGCAATGATGTACGATTTCTTCAAGGATTATGACAGTGCCGTGAAGTATCTGAAATTGGGTATTGAGAAAAGCCCGGATGTATCAAGTTATGCCAATCTTTATTCCTATTATCAGAAATATAAAAAGACCAGAGAGGCAAATGCACTGGCTAAGGAGATGATACGGAAATTTCCGGACGATCCGAATGTGCAGCAGTTGAAATCCAATAGCTGGTAACATTTTTACCAGCCTTTGAGTTAGGAATGAATGGGAACCTGATTAAAGAAACTGAATCAGACCTCATGGTCGGATAAAGCTAACCTGTACGTATTTGTTAATCCGGAGGTCTTCTATTTTATAGAATTATCAGGGCTTTGTTGTTAATTAGCACGGTGATGTTGGCTGCTTTCTTGTTTTGCAAGAAACAATATATACCGGCAATAAATCATGTGTTTTACTCTGAGGATGTCTTTAATCATATCAGTATGGTTATCAGTCAAATGTGAAAGTTACAACAATGTTTTACATAATTCAATTCAAATTCTTTTCTGTTTGTTTTATCAGAAAAATAATTAAATTTGGTTTGGTCTTAATATATTTTGTTTTAGGAAGCAAAAACATGACAAACTCTGAATCCGGGAGCCTATGCCTTTTCAGGCTTTTTCTTTTTTTATTACTGATTAATGCCTATCCGGGTACGTATGCCCAGAAGCAGAATGTTTCATTGGCGCAGTGTATCGATAGTGTTCAAACCAACAGTTACCTTCTTCGTGCCGAAGAGTTTAATACAAAAGCTACTGCCAGAAATATAAATATTCGACATGCAGCCGGGTTACCGTCAATATCCGGAGATATAGGTGCAGAAGGACGGTTTCTGGGAAGTGAGCAATATAGTTTCGCGCAGCAATGGACCATGATACACGGAGACTGGTCGCCGGGTAACCTGATAAGTAAAACCGAAAATTTGGCTAGGCAGCAACTTGTTACTGCCAGGCTGAAACAGGAGAAAGTAAGGATTGACGGGATATGCAGAGTTACGTCTCTTTATATGAGTGTGTTGCAAAAACAGAAGCAGATAGAGTTATTTGAAAAACGATTGGCATTTCTTGAAAAGCATAAAACTGTAGCTCAATCGTTATGGAAAGCCGGGGTAAAGACCCGTCTTGATGTTTTGCAAACCGAAACAGAGATATCCGTAACTCTGGAGGATAAAGTCAGAGGAGAAATGGAGATTCGGAATTTGCTTCAGGAACTTGCTGTTTTAACCGGATTTAAACCTGATGGTATTTTAATCGGGAATGTGGATGCTGCATCTCTGGTCGATGGTGTTGATGAAAAGCAGTTGGATATGTCGCTGATAATTGAAAACCCGATGTATAAAATGCTTCAGTCACAGGTGCAGACTCAGCAATTACAACTAAGTGACATTGAAGCTAAGCAATGGCCACATGTTTTTGTGGGTGGCGGTTACTTTGTTGATGGAGACCCGTCGGCAGACGGAAATTTCTGGTCGTTGCAAACAGGAATTAAAATCCCGGTTTATCAGTGGAAAGAAATTAAAAACAGGAAATCTCAGGTGATGCTTAGGTCGGAGGCAAAAAGTCTGGAGTTGCATAATCTTGAACGAGAGTTGTCTATACATGTTACAAATATTCTGACACGTCTCGAAGAACTGAAAAAAATGCTGGGAGTATCACAAAAGCGAATGAAGACCCTGGATGAGTCGCTTGAACTGGCACTGTTGAATTACAAGGCGGGTTGGATAACCAATCTTGAATTACTTGCCGTTCAGCAGCAGGTAACGAAAAATATGATACGAATTGAAGCTGTGCGGCTGGAATATATACTGAATCTGACAGAATTTTATCTGACAACAAATCAGGTGGGGAAAATAAAGGATATGGCAGCTTCTTATGCTATTCCCGGGGAAGGATTTTAATTTTTTAATTATGTGAAAAATCAAATAATAATGAAAAATAATATTATATCCGGGTTGTTAATTTTTCTTTTCCCTTATTTTAAAAGTAAGGCTGCCCGATGTTCATGTCATAATAAATATGGGGTTTTCTTATTATTAATACTTTTTTTGTTTAGTTGTTCAAAAGGTGAGAAAAAAGAGGAATACCGGCAAATACCTGCAGTTAAGATTTCTGTTGCTGATGTTGTAAAAAAAAATATGCAGGATACAATTGTGTTTTATGGTGATGTGCGGTTACGTCGTGATGTTCGTATGGCTTCACAATTCGACGGGCGACTGGAAGAATTTTCCCTGCTTCCCGGCGACAGGGTAAGAAAAGGGGAAAGAATAGGAATTATTGTTCCGCCTATGCGTGAAGCTCTTTTGCAGGTGATAGAACAGATACCGCCTGATAAAAGAGAAATGATAAGTGGTGAAATAAAAGAAGTTCCGTTGTTTAGCCCTATCGATGGTGTTGTGCTTGAAGTTTCTCGGCATACAGGTGATGTGGTTCAGCGCGGCGAAGAGATCGTTCACATTGGATGTTTGAAAGTTCTTGATGTTTACGGTGATGTGCCGTTAAGATACCTTAAGCAAATCAATGGCCTGAAAGAGCTTGCTGTGTCGTTTGTCGATTATTCGGAGGAATCCCTCATTCTGAAAATCGAGGCCATAGGCGGTAAAATGGATATGGGAAAGAATACTGTTCCGGTAAGATTAAGCTTAAACAACAGTAAGGGTGAGTATAAACCAGGTATGATGGTTAAGTTGGCTTTTCCGGGGATAGTACATAAAAATGCCCTTATAGTTCCCCGCTCTGCAGTGCTGAACGAAGAAGGAGTATACAGTGTGTTTGTTTTGAAAGGTGATAATACAGTTGAAAAACGAGTGATAAAACCCGGAATAATCCAAAACAACATTGTTGAGGTGCTGTCGGGCTTGAAAGAAAGAGAAAGAGTGGCTACGACAAAGGCATACTCACTTGTGGATGGGATGGTTGTAGAGAAAATGTAAGGGGAATAACTGAGGATGTTTAAAAAGTAAAAAAATAACGTCATTGCGAGGAGGAACGATGAAGCCCGTCTGACCAAGTAAGACAGGCAATCTTTCGATTTTCAATATATATGAACTTGGAGATTCCTTCACTCCGTTACCAATGACGGAATTGTTTAATAGAATAGCATTCAGTCTCTTAATGCGTCATTGCGAATCCGTCGGTAGACGGGTGAAGCAATCTCAGAGCGGTCGAGATCGTTTCTTTCCCGAAAAAAAATCGGGACAAGCTGTTCGCGTTCATCGCGATGACTCTGATATTTTGTCATTTACTCATTGTGCCTCAAGGATTTGGGGTGAAATCTCGGAATGACGTTTTTTTTGGGACATCCTCTAGGGGTGAGGTGACAAACAAAGAAATATGCAAAAAGAAAACAACATAAAATCCAAGGATAACAGAGAGGGGCTCTTTGCCCTCTCCCGCTTTGCCGTTGACAATAAGCGGGCAATAATTTTTCTTGCCCTTTTTCTGTCCGCCATCGGTTATTACACAATTGATAAGATACCGCGCGGAGTTTTCCCCGATGCAGCTTTTCCGCGAATTGCGGTGATGGTTGATTTCGGATTGGCGCCTCTTAAAGAAATGGAGATGGAAGTGGCCAAACCTATTGAAGAAGCTGTGATGATGGTTGAGGGTGTTAGAGGAGTTCGTACAACAGTAAGCCGTGGTTCGGCCGAGATTAATATTGACTTTTTATGGGATGCCGATATGTTCAAGGCGTATCAGCTTGTACAGGCGCAGGTAAGCGGCATTCAGCACTCGCTCCCGTCCGGTGTGCAGCTTGAAGTGCGCCGTTTTACTACCAGCACTTATCCTGTTGCCGGTTACAGTCTGGTGTCGGATAAACTGAATCTTGAACAGTTGCGTGACCTTGCCATCTACACTATCCGTCCGCAGCTTGCAAGTATCCCCGGCGTATATAATATTGAGGTTATGGGTGGCAGACAGCGCGAATACCGTGTAAACCTGATACCAGAAAAACTTGCTGCATTGCATCTTGATTATAAACAAATTGAAGAGAAACTAAAACAAGCAAACGACCTGAAGTACGTAGGCCGTCTTGATGAGTCAAATAAGCTTTATCTTAATATTGCCGATAACAGGTTTTTAAGTATTGATGATATCGGAAAAACTATTGTTGCCAGAAAAGGTTCCGTTCCTGTATTTCTTTCCGATATAGCCGAAATTGAACCGGCTATGCAGGAAACATTCATTTCGTGCGAAAGTAACCTGAAACCAGCAGTTCTTATTACTGTCATTAAGCAGCCGGGTACCAATGCCGTTTCAATAATGGAGGAAGTTGACAGGAGATGGAAAGAACTGGAACGTGGATTTCCTTCCGATGTGAAAGTGAGTAAATGGTACGATATGACCGGATTTATTAAAGGGTCGATAAATAGTGTAAGGGATGCAATATTACTTGGTGCTTTTCTCACGGTTCTGATTCTTCTGTTGTTTCTGCGTCGTATACGCATTACTTTGGTTACTGCTGCTATTTTACCGGTTGCCTTGCTTATATCGTTCATTTTTATTTACCTGTCGGGAATGAACCTGAATATTATGAGCCTTGGCGGACTTGCTGCCGCAATCGGTATTCTTGTTGATAATGCAATTGTGGTTGTTGAAAATATAGAGAGATATCTGGAACAGGGATATGCTAAAAAAGAGGCGGTTGTAAAAGCTACAGGTGAGATTATTTCACCGTTGCTGGGTGCTACTCTTACTACGCTTGTTGTATTTATTCCGCTTGTTTTTCTTACTGGAGTGCCGGGCATATTTTTCAAAGCACTTGCTTCAACACTCTCTATTGCCATTGTGGTATCTATGATTCTGGCTGTGTTCTTAACGCCTGCTCTTGCTGCAGTTTTTATTTCTTCCAGTAAAAAGAAACTGGGTAAAATTATGCCTAAAGTTATTGGTGCTCAGCAAAGGGCCTTGAAAGGTCTGATAAAATATCCCTTTGTAACAATTTTGCTGGTTCTAATATTTGCAGGTTTAACACTGTTTTCTTACATGAGAATACCAAGCGGTTTTTTGCCCGAATGGGATGAAGGAACGATAGTTCATGATTTTTTGGCTCCGCCGGGAAGTTCTGTGGAGGGCACAAAATCTCTTCTCGAGGACCTGGCCGCCTATATAATGACTATTCCCGATGTTGAGGCTTATTCTTTGCGAGTGGGACGCAGTCTTGCACATCCGCGGACTCATGCCAATGAAGGTGATTTTGTGATACAACTAAAAAAAGGGCATAAAAAGACTTCGTTCGAAATAATGGATCAGTTACGCGCTTTTGATGAAGAACACGAACCGCGTCTTGAACCAGAGCTTTTTCAGGTTCTTCCCGATCGTTTAAACGATCTTAGCGGAGAGATAGCTCCTGTTGTGATTAAGGTTTTTGGTGAAAAGATTGATAAAATACAGGCCATAGCTGCTCAGATTGCTGATTCGCTTGAAAACATAGAAGGTGCAGTTGATGTGTATAAAGGATTTGAGAAAGGCGAACCAGAGCTGACTTTCAGAGTTAAAAGGGAAGCTGCATCTCGATACGGACTTACTGTTGAAGAGATAAGCAATGTTGTACATATGGCTTTATGGGGAGATAATGTTACCGGTATGATGGAAGGACTGAAGATTATACCTGTTAAAGTAAGATATAAGAAACAGGATTTTGACCGGCTTGAAAAAATAAAACATATGCCTGTTTATATTGCATCAATACACCGGGTTTTACAATTGAACGAAGTAGCGGATATTTACCGTTTGCCCGGCAAGACAGATATCGACCATGAGAATCTGAGTCAGGTGGTAAATGTGAAAAGTCAGGTATCAGGAAGAGCGTTAAGTGAAATAATAGCCGATGTTCAGGCAATGCTTTCCAGTATTCCTTTGCCACCCGGAGTTACCGTAGAAATAGGCGGACAGTACAAAAGTCAGCAACGAGCATTCTCGGAACTGATGATGATTCTTACATTCGGTATTTTACTGGTGTTTGCTATCTTGTTGTTCGAATTCAAGTCGTTTCGTACTGCCGGAGTAATTCTTTCAGGAACCGTATTATCTGTTTCCGGTGTTTTTCTGATGCTGCAAATAACCGGTATTCCACTTGATATCTCTGCGTTTATGGGAATGATTATGATTGTGGGGGTTGTGGTGAACAACGGAATTCTTATGATAGACTACACTGAAAAATACCTTCGGGAAAATAACAATGTAAAAGAAGCTTTGCTTATGGCAGGACGTGTACGAATGCGACCAATCCTGATGACAATGTTCTCGACTATTTTTGGGTTTTTACCTTTGGCTTACGGCATAGGTGAGGGCTCCGAGATGCTTCGCCCTCTGGCATTTTCAATGATAGGAGGAATGAGTCTGTCCTTGTTTTTATCACTCCTGATAATTCCTGGAATGTATTGGATAGTAAATGATAGAAAGGCAATAACAGACCGTTATTGAGTTTTTACTATGAAGTTAAATCAGTATGTGAAAACAGCCTGTTTATCAAAAAGCATAGCTGAAAAATGGTGAAATCATAAATGTGTTCAGGTGGGAACAATATCTGAATGATGGATTTATAATCGCAGTTTCCGGTTGGTGTTTTAGAATTTTATTTGTATTTTTCATATGGGAAGGGATTACATATTTTAAATATTTCGTTTTTTATAAGCCTGGATGAAGTTGCATTGTTGCTTTTATTGGGTTTCAGTATCAGGGTGTTAAATGTTTTTTTGTATAAAAAATGAAATTTTCAATTATTTGAAATTTCAATTCTGTTTTTCTCTTCTCCAAAAAATATAGTAACCAGTCTCTTTGCCAGCAAATGATAAAACTACACGAATATTTAACTTTTCTTTTTTTAATTATTAGTACATGCATAAACAGCCAGGAGCTGACCTTCCGGAAATATACAGTTGCCGACGGATTACCACAAACACAGGTAATGCAAATGCTTCAGGATGGCAAAGGGTATATCTGGTTAGCTACAAAAAATGGAATAAGCCGGTTTGATGGAGTTGAATTTACGAACTATTCCTTGGCAGAAGGGTTGCCCGAAGGTCTTATTTATTCCATATATGTTGACAAGAATGATACGGTGTGGGCATTAAGTAAATCTGGCATGTCAAAATTTACCGGTAACCGCTTTATACATTATCCAATTAATGAAAAGGGAAGATTTAATACATATGGCTCTATTACAGAATGCAGAGACTCTTTATGGTTTTACACTGATAAGAACGATAAAAGATATTTAACATCTTTTAAAAACGGATGTTATTCTGATATTGAATTACCAAAGAAAGCTTATATATACCGGATTAATAGTTCAGACGGCGACACGCTTTTTTTAGCTTATGCAGATGTGACTTATGCTTATGTAAACGGAAAACTTCAAAAAGTAGTAAAAAAAGAGCTATTAAAAAATAAATATAAGATAATCGTATCGGATAATGATTCTGTTGTTATACTGAGAGAACGGGATAAATTTTTTCTTCGCGGTGTACCTGATCAACTTATCAGTTTTGTTGATTTCATAAAAACAGATTCCAGTATTTATTTAATCGGGAAAGATAGTGCATCAAAATTGTTATGGGAAAAGGAGTATGTAAACAAGGTATTACAAGATAAGAACGGTACCATATGGATTGCAACAGAAGGCGGATTATACAAATATAATTCCGATGCATTTTTGAATTTTTTACCTGAACATGGGTTGAATAAAAATATTTGGTCAGTAGTTGAAGATAATGCTCACAATTTCTGGTTTGTATCGTTTACGAAAGGCCTTCAGTTATACGACGGTGAAAATTTTCACGAAAAGAATGAAATCTTTAAAGTAAGAAAAGAACCATTATATGTGGGTGCCAGACTATTATCAAACGGCCAAATATATTTTCCTACACAAACTGGTGTTATTTGCTGGGATGGCAAAGAATTTTCTGATGTTGAATGGGCAAAAGGAGAAACTGAGATAGTTTATGAAAATCCTGTTACTAAAGAGATTATTATTGGGTCTGTAGACGGAATGATTCTTAAAAAAGGAGATACAGTAAAGCAATTTAAAGAACTCTCTTATGTCAATTCAGGATATGTTATGGGGGTTAGTTATGATAAAAAGGGGTTTTACTGGTTAGTGACAAATAAAACCATAGTACGTTTCGATGGAAAAGATATCCTGTTTTTTGATGATATTGATGTGCCGCTGAAAGCCGGCATAACAACAGATGTTGATAGCCTTGGTAATATCTGGGTGGGAGGTTATGAAGGACTTTTTTATTATAGTTATTCTGAAGCGGAATTTACCCCGGCTTTGCCCCCTGGTGAGATGCAGATTATAAAATTTATTAAAGTGATGGATGATAACCGTCTGCTTGTAGGACGAACAAAAGACCTGCTTATTGTTTATTTAGATAAATTCTTTGCACGTAAGCCTGATTATCTGCGTGTTATTGACAGGTGTGATGGCTACATCGGACTGGAACCTAAACAAAACGGAGTATTAAAAGATAGTAAAGGGTATTACTGGATTAATGCTTCAAACGGAGTTTTTCGTTTTGATGACTCCAGACTGATACAAAACAAACAAGCTCCGATACTACATTTATCGAATGTGTTTGTTTTGCAAAAAAATAACACCTGGCAGTTAAAACAAAATATGAAACAACACATTGAATCGTATATTGATACATTATTGCTTGAAAATACTGAGAATAACCTGCGAATAAATTATACCGGTATTTCTTCTGGATGCCCTGAAGGTGTAAAATATAAGTATCGTTTAAAAGGATATAGCCAGAAATGGACTAAGCCTGATAATAAACGTTATGCAGAGTTTCAGAACCTGAAACCTGGCAAATATACCTTTGAACTCCTTTCTGCCAATTCTGACAATATCTGGAATGATAAACCACAAAGGTTAGTTGTGATTATTAAACCAGCTTTCTGGCAGACCATGGCTTTTATCGTAACTTTATATTTGTTATCAATAATAATTACAGGAGGAATTATTTATCTGTATCTAAAAAGAAGAGAAGCGAGAAAGAGAACTGTTGAAAAACAGCAGAGTGAATATGCACGAATGCAGATTAACCAGATAATAAGGCAGTTTGATCCGCATTTTACATTCAATGTTGTTTCTATAATTGGAGGACTTATTCTCGCCGGAGATAAAGAACGGGCATATGATTACCTTATTAAACTTTCTGAACTGCTAAGAGTTACTCTTCATGATTATGATGTTTTTTATAAAACGCTTGAAGAAGAAATAAGTTTTCTGAATAATTATCTTGATACCCAGAAACTGGTAATCGGGGACAAGTTGAGTTATAGTATCGATATTGACGAAAATGTAGATATGAAAGCAAAAGTCCCTAAGATGTTAATACATAATTTTGTTGAAAATTCCATTAAGCACGGAATAAGACATAAAGTAAACGGAGGACATGTCGTTATAAAGATATCACAAAACAACTCACGAATAATTGTAATAATTGAAGATAACGGAATAGGAAGGGATGCTGCAAAAGAACTTGGATCAGACGGAACTCATAAAGGTCATCGCATTACAAACGAATTGTTTAATCTTATTAATAAAATGTCGAAACGTAAAATTGAGTATGAAATAATTGACTTGTATAATTCTGACAATAAACCTTCAGGTACTAAAGTTATTGTTTATATACCACCCAATCTCGATAAATAATACCGCCGACTTTTTTATCATTCTTAATCGTTGAAAACAGAATTATAGTTATCAGGTTAAAGCAAATTAATACCGGAACTGAAAATTTATCATCTCTGATTTTCTGACATTTTGTCTTTTGTTTCTAAATGAAAAACAGACATAATGTCTTGACATATAGGTGATTTGTGTCAAAATATCCTTTTTTGACCATTGGCATTGTGTTTGCCATGAATTAAGCGAAAAAAAACAATTGGAAAACTAAAATAAAGGAGGACATAAAAATGACTATAGTAAGAAGAAATTACATGATGCCCGAGTTGGAAAACTTATTTAACAATGTTTTTAAAAATAACTTTTTTAATGCAGAAGAGGATTTAACAACTCTTCCGGCTGTGAATGTGAAAGAAACCGAAGACGGATTCATACTTGAAGTAGCAGCTCCGGGTTATGAAAAAGACAATTTCGATATTTCAGTTGAAAACGGAATAATGACTATTTCGGCAACAACTGAAGAGAAGAAAGAAGAAAAAGAAGAGAACTACACCAAGCGTGAGTTTAATTACACTTCATTCCATCGTTCATTCCGTTTGCCGGAAGACGTGGTAGATGAGTCAAACATAAAAGCTTCATATAAAAACGGTATCCTTGAAGTATTTATTGGCAAAAAAGATGAGGTTAAGCCAAAACCACCTAAGACAATTAAAGTATCGTAACTTTAACCCAAAATGGTCATTAGAATTGTAAAACAATTCTAAATGCCCATCGATTTAGACATTCATCTGTTTCGTCTATCGCCAAAACAGTGAATCTCTAAATCAGCCTGTCCCGAGGAATCTCGGGAGGGTTAACCCGCATGGGGT
>JAADEM010000095.1 GCA_013153405.1 Chlorobiota bacterium | reverse complement strand
TTTTTGAAGATGTTATTGCTGCAGCTCCGGATATTTTCTGATTAGATGGAAGGATAAAAGTCTCAATAGTTTTGTCGGTTATATCAGTAATTTTATTCAATATCCGCTAAGGAGCCTTATGTAACATTGCGTGTGTAAGTACCTTAAATTCCTATTAAACGAAAAATGTTTCTTAGTAATGAAGTCAATGAAGATAATCTGATAATTCGTAATAAAAAATTAATAATAAAAGGGATATCTACGGATTGAGATATCCCTTTGTATTTGTCAGGTTAGTATTAAAAAGACCGCCGTTCGGCGGTCTTTCAGATTATTGTTTCAATTTTAACGAAAGAGCAACTTCTTTTGTTATTTCATCGCTAACATATACAACCTGGGGTGTGTTGCCGGTGTCCCAAACTTCGTCACCAATTGTAATTGTAGCTCCAATATAATAATTTCCGGAAGGAAGATCTGTAAACCAGAATTCACCATTGTTGTCTGTTATTGTTGTTTTATACAGGTTTGTTTCCATTGTATAAAGTTTAACAGTGATTCCGGCAATAACATCATCGGCTTTTGCAGTACCATGTATCTCCCCGTCTTCCTTTGTACAGGAAATCATAGCAAGTAACAGTACTAATGTATATAATATACTTTTCATAATTTAAATTTATAGTTAAACATTTATTCTAAAGTGTTTTTCCATTTAGTGGTTCTTCCTGTAAACCATACAGGTAAACCGGGATCGTTGAGTGGACTAATAATTACCCAATTGTCAGGATCAGATGCCTGAATACTTCCTGGGTATGTCATTCTTTCTTTCCATGTAAATACTTCATATGGTGTTGAAGGACATGTTCCCAGATATTTTATAAGACGACGTGCAGCTGTAAATGGAACTTCGAAATTCATAAGATTATAATGCAGATGCAATTGGTCATAAATTGCCTGAACTTTTTCTTTAGGCGACATACTATCGAATAATGTAGCAGCATATTCGGCATATGCAGAAGCATCATATTCTTTTTCAGCTCTGTCTCTTTCTATTCTGGATTCATCCATGTTAGAAGGAAATGCAGGAACTGTTTGTTTGGAATATTGGTTATTTACGTTTAAATCGTACCAATATCTGCATGATATTTCAATTGCTCTTTTGTAATGTTCACGAGCAGACCCGTTTATGGTTCCGAACCCTCTTACTGCAGCTTCAGCCAGTGCTAAATGTGTTTCAACAGCATGAAGTGTCGGATACCTTAGATCGAAATTAAACTGAGGACGCACATTATATTCGGACATCATATTTCTATCTGTTCCAACTATCCAGTTTATGTCGTTATATTGTCCTAAACGTTTTCTGACTGCATCTAAAAGAAATGCATCTCTGTCAAGGAAAGAACCATTTGCTGCTTCGTCGCTTAGTGTTATTGTCCATTCATTATTAGGACCATAAGTGAATGTTGTAACTTCAGAATCATACATTATCGGATCATTTATGTAATAAGCACGACAAAGCTTACTAAAGTAACTGTTAGGGTCTTCCCAATCATCCCAGTTATTTCCAGAACCAATATACCTGCCAAGGATGTCTTTCGAGAATATATAAGTTACTCTGGGATCAACAGTTCCATTTTCAAGACCTTCTTCTGAATTGTCTGTTATAAAATAATGTAACTCAACACCATCAATAATTTTTACTGAATCGTCAGGCATACAATGCATAACATCCTGAATGAATTTTTTTGGAGCTCTGCAGTCATCGGATCTTTCACGGAATGAACGTGTAATACCAAGCGAAACCTGCAAAAGGTATGGTTCAACAATTTGGATATCGGCAATACCAGCATCTTCATTCCAATCTTCGAATAATGGTTTTCCTGTTAGATCATTCAATACAGAGCTTGTAAGGTCAGGCATTACTTCACTTACATTCATTGCAAATCTAACACGTAAAGAGTTGATATATTTACGCCACATCAGAAGATTACCATTAAATAACACATCCTGATTTGTGAATATTGTTTGTTCCTGATTGGAAAGTTGAACTGTTGCAAGATAATCATCAACTTCTTTAAGTTCTTCGATTATTTTAGGATAAATCTCTTTTTGCCCAAGATATTTAGCCTTATCTCCCTCGAGCGCACCAGCAGAACCGGTTTCGATATAAGGAACTACATCATATAGGTCAATAGCACGTTGATAACCATATCCTTTCAGGGCATGCAGAAGATTCATAAACAACTCATCAAGAGTTGAACGCTCATCTTCATTCATAAGGTTATATTCTCTTTGTGCCCAAAGAACTTGTTTAATCCAGTCTCCATTAATTCTCCAGAATACACTGTAGTTGAAACCACGTGTACCCCAGTCATGCTCAACATCTTTTAAGGTGTAAGATACTCCGTAAGATGGTGTTGTATAGTATAACTCGATACCGGTTCCCATAATTCTGTCACCACTTCGTATTTGATGGTATACAGAACCATAATCACCTCGAAGAAAGAATCCTCGTGTTAATTGGGAAGTGAAAAATCCTGCAATTACGCTGACACCTCCGGTTTTATCTGCTTGTTCTTTTGAGAAACCATCAGGATCCTGGTATAATTCCTCTAATTCATCCTGACATGATACTGCAGAAAACAGAACCAGGAGAATAAGAATTGATTTTAAAAATATATGTTTCATATTATATGCCTTTTAAATTAAAACTTAACTTTTACTGATAATCCGATTGAACGAAGAGCAGGTAAAGCAGTTGTTCCGTATGAACTGCTACCCCATCCGGTTCCGTTCACAGCTTCAGGAATACTGTTTGGTGCAGCTTTATACAAGTAAGCAACATTGTTTGCAAATACAGATACCGTCATATCCGTTAATTTTATTTTGCTGGTTATCTGCCTGGGCAATGTATAATCTATTGCTACATTACGCAATGCAACATAGTCACTTTTGAATATTCTGTCTTCAGGGAAAAACCCGTTAGAGAAATATGATTGATAATAATAATCTTCTGCAGAAACAACTTGTTCATTTGGTGTTCCGTCTGAATAAACTCCATTCAAAATGACTCCATCCCAATAAGATGCACCACCGTTAGGATCAGGACCTGCTATTTTCTGTCCGCTTTCTAAATGGTATTCTATACCTCCATGTTCTTTATCTCTGTAGAGAAGAGTGTTGTCAAGAACTCCGGCAGCCATCATATAGGTTTCTGCTTCTGAAATAAAGTATGCTCCGAATGAATAGTCAATGTTAAAAATAAATCGAAGGTTTTTATAACTAAAAGAACTGAAAATACCACCAGTCAGGTCGGGTAATATTTTACCAACCTTTTTTGTGGAAGTTGAAGAGTAATTATACATTGCTCCGCCATTCTTAACAATTCTTTTACCATTATTTGGATCGTTATCATCAGAAGGATTTATGTAATTCTGCCATCCTTTTTGCTGATAAATAAGACCATACTCTCCTCCAACTTCGGCAACTGTATTCAAGCCATTAGTACTCCATAGTGTAAGAGACTCTAGATCCCCTTCGAGTTCTTCAACTCTTGTTTTGCTGTGTGCAAAATTGAAGGTCAGATTCCAAATAAAGTTATGGTTATATACAGGTTTTGTTTTAAGAGCGAGCTCCCATCCGCGATTTGAAACATCTCCGGCATTCATTCTTATATTATTAACTCCCATTCCCGGAGGTGCTGTTACTTTCATTATCTGATTATAAGTGTCAGCAATATAATATGAGAAATCAATTCCTATACGTGAATTGTTGAACAAATATGTTTCGGCTCCAACTTCAAATTCACGTTTTCTTTCAGGTTCAAGATTAGGAACACCGTTTTCATCCATCGGAGGTAAATCTCCGGGAGGAATAAGTATGTATCCTGCTCCAGACTGAGAGACTCCGTAGTTTACATTACTGAAGTAACGAGGCCCAGGACGTCCTACATCGGCACCTGAAACTCTTAACTTGGCAAATTGTACCCATGAAGGCAATAAGAATGTCTCACTAAGAAGCCATGTTGCACTCACACCGGGATAAAAATAGCTGTTGTTTTGAGGGGGTAAGATAGATGACCAGTCGTTTCTTCCCTGCAGTTCAACATATACCATATCTCTCCAGGCAAACTGAACTGAGCCTAAAATGCTGTAAAGTTTATCTTCGCCATTATCAAACTGGTAAACAGGTTGTTGCCCTGAGGGTAGATTATTAAATGAGAACCAGTTTGGAATAACCATTCCACCTTTTACACTTGCACCTTTTTTCTCATAGTAATTATGACGAATAACACCTCCAACAAATCCCGAGAAATTGAGATTTCCGGCATCAACATCGAAGTTCAAAGTTCCCTGTCCGTAAGATTTTCTGTTTATTTTGGTATCATCAATATACATTGAACCTCCGTTTGGTCCAATATTTGAAGGGTCGGTAAGTTTACCTTTGTATTCGTTTCTTTCGGTTGTAGCATCAACGCCACCAAGGATTTGTGCACTGAATATTTTGTTTAGTTTAAGATCAAGTGTTAATGACTGGATGTTGTGATTACGGTT
Organism: Chlorobiota bacterium; assembly: GCA_013153405.1. Classification (GTDB taxonomy): domain Bacteria; phylum Bacteroidota; class Bacteroidia; order Bacteroidales; family Marinilabiliaceae; genus JAADEM01. The sequence continues at coordinate 2,724 of JAADEM010000095.1, read as the reverse complement.
ATAGATGGACTCATTCTGTGTTTGATCCCAAAAGAAATTAACAACACTCATTCGTCCATTTGATACAAGGCGACGGTTTTCCGGATTTGCGAAATAATTATATCCGTCTTCTGTGACCATATATTTTCTGAGTAAATCAACATCAATATCAGCACTGTAAGCACCTAAACTTGCACGGGCTCCCTGCGCATCCATAGTATTGGCATTTGCAGCATTCAGATTAGTTGTGAAGTAGTAGTTACCTGCATATTTTATTGAAATATAATCGTTGAGATCATACTTGACACTTAAACTGAACGAGTTTTTGTCAAATTCGCCACCCGGTATTGTGGGAGTCATCTGCATGTTGGTATATGAAAAGCGGATAGAACCTTTATCATTAGCATTACTGAAAGCAACATTTGTAGTTGTTTGATGTCCCTGACGGTACATCTTGTCGTAAACACTTTCACTTCTTGCAACCCAGGGTCTTTTGCTTCCGTCCCACCAATTAAGCATTACATTAGGATCAAATTTAGGACCGAATGCTGAACCGCTGTAATCAAGAGTTCTTTCATTATCTTCGTTAAGATAATATCCTTGATCGTCAGTTTCCACAGTACTTGGACTTCGCCCTGTACCATACTGGTCCTGAAGTTCAGGCATAAAAGCAATATTATCCCAAGTTGTAGATACTGAGGCTGATATTCCCAGACCTTTACTTTTCTTTCCGCTTTTAGTTGTGATAAGGATAACACCATTTGCACCTTCACTACCATAAAGTACCGAAGCTTTGGCTCCTTTCAGAATCTCAAAAGAGGCGATGTCGTCAGGGTTAATGTCATTTATGCCTGTACCATTATCCCGGCTTGTTGCAGCATAACCTATACTTGTGTTCTCATCATGAATTGGTACACCATCAACAACTATTAAAGGACGGGTTGTTGAACTGGCATCAAAAGATACAGCATTACGGATATTAATTTTCATTCCTCCCGTAGGGCCTGATGCTGTACCTGATACCTGAACGCCTGCGGCACTGCCATAAAGTGATTGCAATGGATTTATTGGAGTACCACTGGCAAGGATTCTTTCGTTATCAACTTTTGATACTGAATAACCTAGGGTTTTGACTTCACGCGGGATACTAAGAGCGGTAACAACAACTTCATCTATATTCTGGGTAGTCTCAACCATTGTTACATTAATTACATTTCGTCCTGCAACATGAATTTCCTGGTTTTCGTAACCAATAAAAGAGTAAACCAAAATAGCATCCTTATTTGTTACAGAAATAGAGTATGTGCCATCTACACTAGTGATTACTCCATGAGAAGGATTGCTTTTTTCGTACACATTTACTCCCGGAATAGGATCTCCTACACTATTTGTTACTTTACCTGTGACTGTAAATTTTTGTTGTTGTGCGTTGGTAGATGAAGGTTGTTCTTTTACCGACAGAATCACATGATTATCAATCATGGAATAGTGAACTGCTTTCCCTCTGAAAAGTTCTTCAAGAATTTCTTCAAGGGTTTTGTTATGTGCAACAACAGTTACAGCTTTATTTACATCAAGATTAGAGTCACTATAGAGAAATGTCATGTCTGTTTGTTTCTCCAGTTCCTCCAGTACCTGTTTTAATGATACGTTTTTCAGGTTAACGTTAAGCTTTGTTGTTTGAGAATAAACACTTGCAGAGATTTGCAATGTTCCAATCAAAACAAACAAAAATACGAGCTTCATAATTTTTAAAATTTTGTAGGAAGGCAATCTTTTCCCTCTACTACATAAAAACTTTTCATTTTTTTCCATAGTTTTGTATTGAATGTTAATAAATGCCAATCTTTAGGATTGGTAATTGATTTCAGCAGGAATATGTTGGCGCATATTCCTGTTTTTTTTAATCAATAATTAGTTATTTTATCATAGGCAGATTGTTTTTATTAAGGTTATAAGAATATTATTTTGACATTATCACCGTTAATGGAATATTTTATGGGAGTAACGTATTTTATTAATTGCAATACTTCATGAAGACTTTCTGTTTTTATTGTCATGGTAATGCGCTTATCTGATACATTTGTCAGGTTAGGAACTATTATATGAACACCGTACCATCTTTCAAGCATAGGGATCATGTCTTTAATCGGGGTATTGTTAAATTTTAAGATGTTGTCTTTCCAGCAAATTTTGGTTTCAACCGAAACATTTTTTATACTAAGCTTGTGTTCTTTTACTTTTAGAGCCATTTGGCCGGGAGATAGTTTGAATTTTTGACCATCCGGCATTTCTATAAGCACGCTTCCTTCTTCTAATACAGTTTCTGATTCATTTTCATTATTGTATGATCTTACATTGAATTTTGTTCCAAGAACCTTAACATTATAATCCTTTGTTGTTACAATGAAAGGGAGTGAAACATTTTTGGTTACCTCAAAAAAAGCTTCACCTTCGATTGAAACTCTACGTGCTCCGTTTTCTCCAAAATTTGAATAGCTGAGTTTAGAATCTGAATTTAGCCATACTATAGAACTGTCTGGCAATATTATTTTACTCTTTTCTCCGGGAGATGTTATAGCTGTAATTTTATTATCGAATTTTTTTCTGTCTGAATTTTTCTTTTCAGTGATGTATATTGTGGTTATAATTAGAGGAATCAATGTTGCAGCTGCTATATTTCTGATAAACACAAGGAGTCTTTTGTTTTTATCTCTTTTTTTCTGCTGTCTGATTTTATCATTT
>JAADEM010000105.1 GCA_013153405.1 Chlorobiota bacterium | reverse complement strand
TTTATTATTGTAACGAGAAGCTTGAACCGCTTTCTGTTCCTGAATATAACTGCACGGTTCCCGAAGGAACTACATTTCTTGAGTACGGTAAAGGACCCTCTGCTTTTGCTGCCGTTAAAAGAAAGTATTATGATATGACCGAAGGGATTGATGCATTTCTGAAAATTTCGGAAGATACTGACATGTATTTAAAACTCGAAGAAGTAGGCAGGCTGGTTTTTGTCCCTAAACCGTTATATTATTACAGGAATAATCCTGGTTCAATATCGCTTAATAAAAATGTGGTGCGTTCGCATGTATGGAGAGCTATTGTGATTGCTGCTGCATGTAAAAGACGCGGGCTTGATCGTGAAGATCTGATTATTAACTATTTTGTGGAGAAAGACAGGAAGTGGAGAGAAAGACAGGATGAAGCCAGAGAGACTTTGCAGTTCAGGTTAGGTCATTTCCTGTTGTGGCCGGCAATTAAGTTAAGGGAATTGTTAAAAAGGTAAGATGACTTTTGACGTAGTTATTTGTACATACAACAGACCACAGGAAGTAATTCGTTTGATAAATGAGATAAAAAAGTGTGAGCTTACTCCGGCAAAAATTATAGTTGTTGATTCTTCAGAAAAAGACAATAGTGATATAGGTAATGCCGACGATGTTATTTATGTGAAATCGGCACATAAAAACCAGCCGTATCAAAGGTTTTTGGGAAGCACTCTGTCACAGTCGGAACTAATTACATTCTTTGATGATGATTTGATGATACGCGATAACAGGATTTTTAATTATCTGCTCTCTGCTTTCGAAGAGAATGGTGTGGTTGGTGCCTGTACAGGTCTTGAATATGAAGTTGTCGACAAACAGAACGGTAGCAGTAATGATAATAACATTCCGGTTATTCTGAGTAAACTATTGAGTATAATTAGAAGAATATCAATAGGTAAAAGGTTGCAGCCGGGCGAGATGTGGTTATTAGGTATGGATACTCCCAAAAATGAAGACTCACCATACGTAGAATATACCGGTGGCGGTGATGCTCCTACTTTTAAAAGAGGTATATTAAGTTATCTGTTCGATGATTTTTTATTTTCACTCTATGAGAATGGACTGGGGAAGGGAGAAGATAAATACTTCAGTATGAAAGCTCTTGTGTTCGGAAAAATAAGATACATAAACAGAATATGCCTTTTACATCCTCCCGTTGGGAATAGTCATTATTTTAAGAATCTTATCAGATACAGAAAAAATAGTATGCGGACCAGATTAATATTGTCGTTGAGGTATGCTGGTATGAAAGGAATATTTAAACCGTTTGTTTATTTGCATTACAGCTGGTTCGCTTTCTGGACTTTTATTTATGATTCTTTATTATTGGTTTTTCAACCGGGGAAACGTAATCTTCATACTCTTTATGGTAACCTTAGCGGGTATTTCTGTACAATGTATTTTATGATGGTAAAAAGAAGAAGTTTAGGCAGGGATATTGACTGGCAGTATGAAGTTGAAAAAGATAAACAGCAGGTGCTTGAAACAGCAATGGTATAAACATGGCGGTAATAAAGTTATTGGAATATCCGTATCCGTATAAAGGATGGTTTGTATTATCCAATGATCCGGATCATACAACAAAAGACAGGTGGGATTCATTACATGCTTTTCTTTGGGAGGAATTGGAGTTGCCCGTCAGTGATTCTCTTTTTATTGAATCATTCAATAAAAATATTCCTGAACAGGTTAATTTAAAAGATTCCGGAGAATCCATCCTGAAACATTATTATGATACATTGCACACCTGGGGTGATTTTGTTGCATCGGAGGTTGTTTTCGACAGGAAAAGAATAGTTGAATCTGCGGGGTTACTTCGTAAATATAAAATAAAGCCGCTGGTGTGGATTGACCACAGTTCTTTTTCCGGAAATTTAATTATGAATAACGGTAAAGGTGCTAACCCGTATTTAAATGATGCGGCCGGTTTCAGATATGAAAACAGGGATTACTCACTTGATATTGTTAATGAGCTTGGAATAAGATATATATGGGATGGTAACGTTACGGACAGTATGAAAATAAAGCCGTATATAGCCGGTGCGAATTTCAGAAATATCATTTCAGAAAAAGTATTTGTTTTTACAAAAAAGATATTATCAAAGTTTCTTAAGTGGAGCCTGAACAGAGATGAGAATACGGAACTGAACCGTTTTGTGCTTAAAGAAAAAGAATTTGAACAGGGAATAAGGATGTATCTGTTCAGACGTTGCGGCTCCTGGCGGTATGCCCATATCGACGGAGTTCCTGAACACATAAACAAAAAAACACTCAATAAAATAGTGAAGAACGAAAGTGTGTATGTTTTTTATACACATCTTGGTAAACGTGAAGCTGCCAGGAATAATGAAAATGTACATATTCCGGATAAAACCAAAGATGCTTTTTTGTTGCTTAAAAAATATTATGATGAAAAGATAATCTATATAAGTCCGTTGTCGCAATTGTTCGATTATGTTGTGCTGAAAAGTAAAATCAGTATCGAAGGAACTATTATCAGGTTTAAAGCTGATGGTGTGAGATATAATAATCTGACGTTGGATGATGTCCGCAATCATAAATTTAGTTTTGCGTATAATGGTAAGCTTAAAACAGAACAAATATCTGTATTTGTTGAAAATAAAGAGATAAAAGATTACAGGTTAATAAAAGAAAAACCGGGAGTATTTACTATAGAATTTTATTCAAATGGGAGTGAAAACAATTAAAACCTCAATTGTTCCGGTAATACCGGAATATGCCGGTTTGAAAACAGAGATTGACTATAGGGCAATATGTGCTTTTGTGGCATTAGGTTTTTTTCTTGATGACGATACATACTGGAACGATTATAAGGTTCTGAAGCCCGGTACGGAGTATAAAATAAAAGATGGTAAAATAATTGAGGCAAAGCCCTGGTTTGAATGGTACTATGAACCGGAAGAAAAAACGTTTTCCGTTGTCGTTGATGAATTTGCTGATATCCTTGAGCGTTCGGTTTTAAAGGATACAGGTGACGGACGCCTGATCTTACCATTGTCGGGCGGACTCGATAGCCGTTCTCTGGCTGCGGCTCTGAAGGATGAAAAAAGTCTTTTTGCTTATAGTTACGGTTTCCCCGATAGTTTTAATGAAACAAAATTCGGAAAAGAAATTGCTGAAACTTTAAACTATGAGTTTAAAGAGTACGTGATTCGCAAAGGATATTTATGGGATAAGATTGATGAGATTTCTGAAATAAACGGTTGTTTTACTGAGTTTACCTCAACACGACAGATGTCAATTGCCGGTGAGTTTGAAACAATGGGTGACAGGTTTATGCTCGGACATGGCGGGGATTTGTATTTTGACGATATGGGAATTGAAAATAAAAACATTGATGATGATGACCTGTTTGAGATATTAAAAAAGAAACTGTTAAAACCGGGAGGTGTTGAACTTGCTCAGAAAATATGGCTGGCATGGGGTCTGAAAGGCAGTTTCGACATATATATCAATGAAAGATTACGTGAATTGTTCGACAATATAAAGATAAATAAGAATCCTGACGGAAAACTAAGAGCTTTTAAGACTCAATATTATGTAAATCGCTGGTCTGTTGTAAATACTCTGTTTTTCTCACATTTTAAACCTGTGAATATACCATACCTTAATGATGAAATGAGTGATTTTATCTGCAGGGTTGATGAAAAGTATCTGGCAGGCAGGCAGATTCAGATAGAATACATAAAACGCAAAGCTCCTGATATTGCCCGTATTCCGTGGCAGACTTATTATCCATGTAATCTGTATAATTACCATGAGTTCCGGAGTTTGAAATATATTCCGTTCAGGGCAATCAGAAAGGCACGACGGATATTGAGAGAAAAAACGGGAAAACGATTTATTCAAAGAAATTGGGAAATTCAGTTTCTGGGTGAAAAAAATGATGAAAATCTGAGACAGTGGTTGTTTAGTAATGATAAATTTAAACTTTTTGTTCCACAGGAGATTGTTTCAGAGTTTTATAATAAATTCAGAACTTCAGATAAAATCAAATATTTCAACCCGTTATCAATGTTGTTGACTTTATCGGTATTTGCAAAGAAGAATCTTTAAACAGTGCATCTCTGAAAATTTATTAGATCATTGAAAAAAAGATATAAAAAAAGGATTGGTCTCGTTTTGCCTAATGTTCCGGGATATTCGGAAACATTTTTCAGGACAAAAATCAAGGTTCTGTATGAATCAGGTTATCGTGTATATCTTTTTGCTTCAAATAGCAATAATGATAAGGTTGAGGGGGCTAAGGTTATTAAACCTTATAAGGTGGAAAAAAACAAAGTGGTTATTCAGTCTGTCAGGATGTTAGGTGTCCTTTTACGATTGTTTGTATTTCATCCGTTCAGGGTAAAACGATTTTTAAACAAAGAGAAAACAGAAGGATATATATTTTCAGAGTCAGTAAAACGGTTATATATTAATGCACATATATTACAGGCAGGAGCCGACTGGCTTCATTTTGGGTTTGCAACTATGGCAGAGGGAAGAGAGAGTGTTGCTTTTGGTATTGGAGCTAAGGCTGCAGTCAGTTTCAGGGGGTATGATATAAATGTTTATCCTCTTAAAAATCCGGGCTGTTATGATAAATTATGGAAGAACATTACAAAAGTGCATTCTATTTCAGATGATCTTTATTCAAAAGCATTAAAATTAGGACTTGATAAAAACATTCCTTACAAAAAGATAACACCGGCTATTGATGTTGATTTTTTCAGATGTAACGACAGGAAATATAAAAATAAAGGGACTGTAAATATTGTTACTGTAGCCAGATTATCGTGGATAAAAGGGTTGGATACAGGAATTGAGGCAGTTAAAAGGTTGGCGAAAAAAGGGGTTAATGTTAAATACAGTATAATAGGTGACGGACCGGAGTATGAGAGGTTATTGTTTCAGATTCATCAATCGGGACTGAATGATAAAGTTATACTTGCCGGAAAGATGAGCCGGGAGGAAATATTGGAGTACCTGAAAAGTTGTGATATTTATATTCAGCCAAGTTTCGAGGAGGGCTTTTGTAATTCTCTGCTTGAGGCCCAGTCTGCAGGTTGTATGTGTATAGCTTCGGATATTGGTGGCATAAGGGAAAATATATTAAATGAAAAAACTGGCTGGCTGGTTCCTGTGAGAAGCGCCGGAGTGTTGGCAGATAAAATAATGGATGTGTTCGGTATGCCTTTGACCGAAAAACAAGTTGTTTATAAAAATGCCAGAAGCCGTATTGAAAAGGAGTTTTCTGTAGAATTGCAAAAGGAGAAGTTTAAAAAATTTTATGACTAGTGTCAGATCAATTCTAAAATGATACAATAAGATTGACTGCCTGCCAAAAACTTTGGCGCAGTCAATCTTTTTCATCGTTCCTAGTCATATTAATGACGGTATTGTTTAACAAGTTAGTATTCATCTGTATAATGCGTCACTGCGAATCCCGTCTGAACAAGTCGGGGGTTACCTGGCAGTCAGACAGGCAATCTGTTTGGTTTGACAGCTGACGCTTTGATATGACACCAGATGTTATTTGTTTTTAAGCAATACTACACACTTTATATGATTTACAATATTTAAACGGATGAGATTAAAAAGGAATTATATTTTTCCCTATATAAAGTATGTAAAACCTATTTGGTATTTTAATATCAGAGGTAACCAACAAGTATGGACGGATTATCGAACTTTAACAGAAGAAGATAAAAAACTGATTGAATATGACGATGGTTATTCTACAGAAGTAGCGGCATTGTGTGATGCAGCTTATCAGATACTGATAAAGGGAATCGGTCTTAATACGAATTACGGGAAATTTGAAACTAATGGTGTAAACATAACGGTAACTGATAATTATAGGTTTGTAAGAAAGTATTTTAATTTTTTCTGGGCAGTTATTATTCTGATAATAAGATTACTTACTCTCCATAATCCGGTTAAGGAAATTGTAGGTTTCTTTTCGACATCGGATATAAAAAGAAGAGATGTTTATTCCGGATACAAAGTGTATAACGATTATGAACGTTATAAATCACCATTGATAGAACGTTTGCCAAAAGTTTCGGTAATTATCCCGACTTTAAACCGTTATGAAGTGCTGGCTGATGTATTGCATGATTTTGAAAAGCAGGATTATAAAAATTTTGAGATTATAGTTGTTGATCAGTCTGATGATTTCAGGGAGGATTATTATAGCGGATACAATCTTGATTTGAAGGTTCATCATCTGACAAAAAAAGGGGTGTGGAATGCAAGAAATCATGCAATCCGCAAGTCGGAAGGAGAAATAATTGCATTATCGGAAGATGATGTAAGAGTAGAGCCGGACTGGATATATAATCATTTGAAATGTCTCTGTTATTTTAGTGCGGATATTTCTGCCGGGGTGTTTTTCCCCGAAGGAAGTTCCGTGCCACGTGAGAAGTCATATTTTAAGCTGGCTGAACAGTTTGCCACAGGAAATGCAGTGTTGTATAAAAATGTTTTTAAAATAACCGGCCTTTTCGATTTGCAATTCGAAAAACAACGAATGGGAGATGGGGAGTTCGGATTGAGAGCATATCTGAACGGAATGAAATCTGTTAATAATCCTTTTGCATATTGTGTTGATGTTAAAGCATCAACCGGAGGGTTTCGTGATTTTGGTTCGTGGGATGCTTTTCGTTCAAAGAAACTGTTTGCTCCTAAGCCTGTTCCCAGTGTATTGTATCTCAGCCGTAAATATTTCGGGACAAAACGGGCCATAAATTTCCTTTTTACAAATGTACCTGCTTCGGTTATTCCTTACAGGTTTAAAAACAACAGGCTGATGGGAGTTGCCGGAATGTTCCTTTTTGTTATAGTTTCTCCCCTGGTTATCTTTCAGGTTGTTTTATCCTGGAGGAAAGCTTCTGTTATGTTAAAAGAGGGTGCTATGATTGACAGATTATAAAATTTAAGTCTAAATTTATTTAACATGTTTCTTATATCAAAAAATAAAAATGCTTTAAGAGCATTCAAGTTTTTTCTTAATGAATTAAACGTTCATGAGAATGGAATATATGAATATTTTTTGAATAATGGTTATAAACTAATTTGGACAAGCATTAAGCCTTCAGATAACTTAACATTATATAGAAATGGCTTTGTAATTGGGAAAAATGACTTTTTACAACCATATAATGTAAAACCATACGAAGAAAAAAATAAAATAACGGATATAGACCTACATCCTTTACTTAATTCTTGTTATATAAGAAATGATAAAGATGGTATTGGAGTACATCC
>JAADEM010000027.1 GCA_013153405.1 Chlorobiota bacterium | reverse complement strand
GTTCTTGTGTCACGATTAAGAATTATACTATCGGCTTTTACGGTGTAATGGTCTATAAAACCTCCAAACAATTTTCCTGATGCAAAATGAAATGTTTTAAATTTTACTTTATTTATTTGTTCTTTAGCCTTAGGCGATATTTCTATGTCTTCTATTTTCAGAGTAGATGAAGTAAGCTTAAAGTATAAACTGTCTTTTGCCGGAATCTTATATATGAAAAAGTTACCATTTATAATGTTGAAGTTTTTGATGTATCCGTTTTGAAGTCTATCATTGATTACGTTGCCGGTTACGCCGCTTTTTTTCGGGTTTACCTTAGCCTCTGGATTAAAATATATCTTAACTGTGGGATTATTCCCGACTATCTCTTCAAGTTTGAGTTCGTTAAATAAAATAAGTTTTAAAATGCTTAACCCTTCGAAGTAAAAGGTATCAGCCTCAAAATATGCCAGCATTGATATTTTATTGTTTTTTATACTGTCAAATGCATTTTTGCGGGGAATAACTTTTATTCTTCCAACCCTGACCGCTCTGTCCGATATTGAAATATTAATGGTTCTGTATGATATGTCGTAAAGTCTGTAAGGAGTATCATTTACATATGAATTTAAACGGTATTTTACCAGTTTTTCAAGTGCATAACCGCCGAAAATATCGATTAAAAAATATAGAGCAATAAGAGAGAGTAAAAATCTTATTAAAGTAGTATTATGATGTCTTATTGGATATGTCATAAAATAACGTTGTAATAAAGATAAGAAAAAAGGTTTTTACCAAAATAAATATAAATTTCTAATGATGAAATATGATTTTATGTTTTACATGAAAAATATGCATTCTGATAAAATCTCAACCATTAGTTTGTTTTTTATAAAAAAATTAACATAACTATTATTAGTTATGTTCAAAATTGTTATAAAATTTGTAATAAATGTTAATTATAGCGATGTTAAACCTAAACCATCACATTATGAAAAATCCAGTAATTTTTATTATCGCTTTTTTATTTGTTTCGTCTTGTGCTACCCTCAATGTAAGTGAAGTCAAGAATCTTGATAAACAGAAGTTTGAACCTCTTAACCTTAAGCCGGATGTTGATGTCGACCAGGTACGAATAGATATTATCCGTCATAAAGTAGAATATTATTATGTCGATACCGAACCCAATAGCCTGGAAAATTCTTTGACAAGAGATTCCCTCTTTGTAAATACAAAAACAAAAAAGTCTAATGTACCATATCATCCCATGGGATTTAAACTTGGAAATGCATTGTTCTATGATTTGAATGGCAACTTATGCCTCAGAATCGACGAACTGTTCGGTGTTGAAGATACATCTTTCGTTTTGGAAAAAATAAAATACCCTAAAAGGAATAAAGGTATTTATAAAAGAAAGGTTGAAAACGATACTGTATCAACAAGTGAACCATTATCCCGTAAGTATTCATACAGATTTCACAGGGTTTATGTAGGAGATACCCTCAAAGTTCAACGTAAAAACAGGATTAAATACTATGTTGTAAATCATGACAGTACTTTAACCTATATAAAAGGACTTACCAAAAAAGTTATTCATAAAATTGACAACGAACATTATTATGTTAATAGGAATAATAAATTTAACCAATTTGTACTGGAGGATAATGAAATACGTATTCAGAAAATTTATTTGGTAAGAGAAACAGATGATGGCAAAACTATTGAGATATTAAAATACAGAAAAAAACGCCCGTATGTACTTTACTGGATTGAAAAAGGAGATAATAAAATTTTTATTTATGATAGATTCTATTCGGGTAAGAAACTTGAAATGAGGGGAGATACATTAAATTTATATGCTAACAAATATTTATATTATAGATTTGTTGTACACCGGAATACCGAAAATACTGTTGAGAAATAAAGAAAAAAGGAAGGAGAAGTATAGTCTGCAAACTATACTTCTCCCTGTATATATGATGATTGTTGAGAGTTCTTAAACAATCTCAATTACTTTATCAGCATTGTCAAAAATAGTTTTAACCATTTCCTGCCAGCGGGTCGGGAAAGTTCTGCGACTCTCTTCCGTAGCTTCAGGACCGATAGCAGTCATTAGTGTTTCTTTTGGGTTTACTACTTTCCCTGGCATGTATTTTACATCAACACTTTTGCCGGTGTCGAGACGTGTAAATCTTACATCACCTTGTATGTCTGCACCAAAAAACATAAGATTACGGCGGTTGAATTTACCGTTGGGCAGTCCGAGGAATCCTGTGTCTGTAGTAGCTCCGGTTATGTTCGAAAGAACCTGAGCTGTTACTCCTGTGTTATCTTCCAACGTGCCTTTGAGTTCAACTTTTATTTCTCCTCTTTTGGGAAGCTCCTCGCCGAATAAGGCCTTTAGGCCTTTCTGTGCTGTCAGATAAGCCCCGCTTACTACTCCGCAGCTGTGTCCCGCCATTTTTACTATTTCAAGGTAAGATATGTCTATAATTCCACCTTCGGTTGCTCCGAGAAATTCACTTAGTTCATCTTTTAAAACTATGTGTTCTATTTTATCAAAAAAATCAGGATATTTCATTACTTATAATTTTAGTTAGTAAATATTCACAAACCTAATGCTTTTTTCATTAAAAGCATAAAATTCAATCTTAAAAAAGTTTAATTTATGGTGAAAACAGGAGGGAAGTAAATATAAATGGGGAGCTGAGAAATCAAGGAAAAATGCTATTGAGTATTTTTTTAAGTGTAATATCAATTTTCTAATATCTGATGAAATTTTATGTAACCGGTAATTCTGATCTTTATGTATAAACAGGTTAAGATTATGCCTTTGGGGTGGTTACATATTAAAAATGATACACTATTCTTTATGGATAAAAATCACAAAACAAGGTATAGGTGTTAAAAAAAACACAAAAACTTTTGTAAAAATGAAAAATGCAACATAAATTGCGCTCACATAATTAGTGTTATAAAGAATTGTAATTTGATTACTGATAAAAATTAAAAATTAATTCAAATACAGATACAATGAATGTACAAAAGATTGATATCGGAAAAATGTTAGAGCAGTTTCATCTTAATGATGAGGCTAAAAATAACATAGAAAAGGAGGGATTGCTTCCGGAAGGACTAATCAGACGGATTGAAGCAGCATATCCTGAGTATTCAAATTTTGATTTGAAGTATGATACCATCTTTACAGAAAAAAATATATACTCCGGTTTGAGAGGATTTCGTGAGATAGTTGATAAACTTAAAGAGCATGGCATTGAACTAAATCATATTAAAGAGCGTGAATTCTTTATCGAAGTATACAGGTTTCTTGCAACGAAATTCTTTTTGAACTGTATAGACTGGAACAACTATGAAACTGATCCTTTATTCCATCTTGTTTTTCCGCAACCTGGAATGATACCGGCCGAAGAGTTTAAAAAGTACGAAGAGGCAAAAACTGATGAGGAAAGAAGAGAAGTGGTAGCTGCATATCAGAGAAAAACCAACCCTCACGATGGAAATCAGAAGCTTAACAAACCTTGGTTCATTAATGATGATGGAGAAGTTGAAATACTGGAAGGTAGTCAGCATAAGTATCCGCCTGTTCTGCTCATTCTTGATAAAATGACGCAGAGTTGTTTTGCCTACTGTACTTACTGTTTCCGTCATGCACAGGTACGCGGTGATGAAGATATGTTTGTTCAGCGCGACATAAAACAAATTCATAATTATATAAAGAAAAACCCGAAAATAACTGATATTCTTCTCACCGGTGGAGATGCGGCTTATATGCCTAACGAACGCCTTAAAGAGTATGTTCTTCCGCTAATCGATGATCCTGAGTTGCTACATGTCCGCACAGTTCGTATCGGTTCAAGGGCTATTACATACCAGCCTGAACTGATATTAAGCGATAAGTTCAATGAAACACTTGAGTTGTTTAAAAAATTGATTGATAACGGTATTCAGGTGGTTTGGATGGCTCATATATCAACAGCCCGTGAAATATTGAATCCGGGCTCAATCGCAGCAATAAAAAGATTGCGCAAGTATGGCGTAAATATTAAGAGCCAGAGTCCTATTATGAACCACTTCAGCTTGTACACCGATGAAAACGGAAAAGTTGATATCGACAAATCGGCTAAAAACTGGATAGACCTTGCAAATATCTTGGCTATGCTGGGTGTTGGTTTCCATGCTATGTATTTTGCACGTCCGACCGGGGAGCATCACTATTTCACAGCTCCGCTTGCGGATATTTCCAAGATATTTAACAAAATATACAGAAGCCTTTCATCGTTGAACCGTCCATCGAGGTATATAACAATGACTTCATCGGCAGGTAAAACATCACTGCTTGGTACAACTGAGATAAACGGAGAGAAAGCATTTGTTCTGAAGTTCAACGAAGCCCGTAATATGAAGTGGATCGATGAGGTTTACTTTGGCGAGTATGACGAAAATGAAAGTGTGATTGAAAAGCTGAAACCGTTCGGAAGCGACAAGTATTTTTACGAAGATGAACTGGAAGAGATAGAGAATGAGCTTTCAGAAGTTTTAAAAACAAGGAAACTGAAGAAGTAAAAGGTTTTTATTCATCCGATGACTCTGAGTCATCGGATGAATATTAAAACAAGAAATATGATCAACAAAATCGCAAACTCAGTTCACGAAGCCGTATCCGGCATTTTCGACGGGGCCACCGTAATGATAAGTGGTTTCGGAGAGGCCGGCAGCCCTATTGAACTGATACATGCCTTGGTTGACAAGGGTGTAAAAGACCTTACTGTTGTCAGTAACAATGCAGGCAGCGGACATGTGGGACTGGCGGCTCTGATTGAGAACAGGCAGGTAAGGAAGATTATCTGCTCTTTCCCTCGTACTGCTATCTCAGTTGTTTTTCCGGAATTATATAGGAAAGGAGAGATAGAGCTTGAGCTTGTACCGCAGGGAACCCTTGCCGAGAGGATAAGGTCTGCAGGAGCCGGAATACCTGCATTTTATACTCCTACCTCAGTTAATACACCACTTGAAGAAGGAAAAGAGAAACGGGATTTCAATAACCGGACATATGTGCTTGAACATGCTATTTATGCCGACTTTGCTTTGGTAAAGTGTGCAAAAGCCGACAGGTACGGGAACCTTGTTTACAATAAAACAGCCCGGAACTTTGGTCCTATTATGTGTATGGCAGCAAAGAATACAATTGTTCAGGCAAAGGAGGTTGTTGAGGTTGGCGATATTGATCCTGAACATGTTGTTACTCCGGGGATATTTGTGAAAAAAGTTGTGGAGGTACCAAACCCCGCTGATGAGTCTAAACTTGTTGAACAGGAAAGGAGGTACCCATGGTAGCAAAAGAAAATATTACCGGCTGGAGTGTACAGGAGATAGCCGAAAAAGTGGCCAATGACATTTTCGACGGTGCATACGTTAATCTTGGTATCGGGTTGCCTGAGCTTGTGGCAGGACGTATTCAGGACGGGAAAGAGGTGATATTTCATACCGAGAACGGATTGCTTGGTATGGGCAAACCGGCAGAGCCAGGTAAAGAGGACCCTGAACTGGTAAATGCAGGCAAGAAATATGTTACTGCAATTCCGGGAGCCGCCTACTTTCATCATGCTGATAGTTTTGCAATGATACGTGGCGGCCATATCGATATATGTGTGCTCGGTGCGTATCAGGTCTCTGAAGAAGGTGATTTGGCTAACTGGTCATCGGGAAATCCTGATGATATTCCGGCTGTTGGAGGTGCAATGGACCTCGTGGCAGGAGTGGATACCATTTTTGTAATTACAAAATTCTTTACGAAATCGGGTAAGCCGAAAATATTAAAACAGTGTACTTACCCTCTTACCGGTAAGAATGTTGTTAAAACGATTTATACCGATATGGCAATAATCGATGTTGAGAACAAAAAACTTAAAGTAAGAGAACTGGCTCCGGGCGTGGAGTTTGATTTCTTACAACAAAATACGGATGCAAAATTGTATATGTAATAAGATGTATCTATAAATCGGTATTATTTTCAAAAGTGAAAATAGAAATTAAGTTAAGGCGGGTTGGCCCGGCAAAATTGCGGGCTTGTGCGGGGGTGAATTGAAAATTGTGTAGAAATAAACAAAAGGCGCTTGTCGTCAAGCCTGACGATAGTCAGGGTTCTACTTTTGTATTATTTCTGCAATTATCAAGAGCGGGTTGAAGCTTAATTTTGCCTTGATTCGGCGCCTGTCCTGCAGTATTGCGGGAGTTCTTTCTCATCAAGGAGAAAGAACATAACATTGTAAAACAGGAAAACAAGCAACTATGCACACAAATAAAAGCGAAAAACTATACACTCAGGCACGCGAAGTGATAATCGGCGGAGTAAGCCGGAATACTGTCCTCCGTAAGCCGTATCCGAACTATGCAAACACAGCCAAAGGATGTTACATTACCGACATCGAAGGCGTGCAGCGCGTTGATTTTGCAAACAACATGGCTTCACTTATTCACGGTCACGCTTTCCCTCCCGTTGTTGAAGCTGTTACTGAACAGATTCGTAAGGGAACGGCATACACGCTGGCGACACAGAATGAAGTTGCTTTGGCGCAGGTTCTGACGTCAAGGTCGGAGGGGTTTGAAAAGATCAGGTTTGTTAATTCCGGTACCGAAGCTGTGATGACGATGATTAAGGCATCACGCGCTTTTACAGGTAGACCGAAAATAGCCAAAGCCGAAGGTACTTATCACGGCACTTATGACTTTGCGGAAGTCAGTCAGGCACCTACACCTGAAAACTGGGGCGACATCGATAACCCCAACAGCGTTCCGCTGGCTTACGGAACACCTCAGGGGGTTCTGGATGATGTGTTAATATTCCCTTATAACGATATTGAACGGACTATTGCCATTCTTGATAAACATAAAGATGAGATCGCTTGTGTACTGATTGACCCTGTACCGCACAGGGTAGGTCTTGTGCCGGGTGATAAGGAGTTCATCGAGGCAATTTACAACTGGACCCGAAAGAACGGGGCTTTGCTTGTTTTTGATGAAGTGATAACTTTCAGGGTGAATTACGGCGGAGCAGCTGAGAGTTATCCGGTAACCCCCGACCTTACTGCAATGGGCAAGATAATAGGTGGCGGGTTCCCGGTGGGAGCTGTTGCCGGCAGGGCAGATGTGATGGAGGTATTCAACCCTTACAGTAAAAAGATGCTATTGCCTCATTCCGGTACATTCTCTGCAAATCCCGTGACTATGACAGCAGGATATGTTGCTATGAAGCATTATGATAAAGATGCTGTTTTGAAACTGAATGCTCTCACCGAAAAAGCAAAAGAACAGATTCGTGAGGCAATAAAAATAGCAGATG
>JAADEM010000120.1 GCA_013153405.1 Chlorobiota bacterium | reverse complement strand
ATAGTGTTTTATGAAATGTTATTAACAACTTGTTAAGTCAACACAAAATTAATAATTAAACACTTATTATATGTTAAAATAGGATAAATTTAGTGTGGAGAAATAATAGAAAAAAATGACATTTTTATTATCGGATATATGATTTAAATTCTGCATGCATATTTTTTAATTAAAAGTCAAGAGATACTTTTCAGAAAGTATTAAAACAAATGAACAATGAATTAACAATAATATTTGTGTTATGAACAACATTTAAATTCAAACACAGATATATTTTTTATCTTTGAAAAAAAAAATGAATATTAAATCGATTGCCATTGCAAGTGACCATGCCGGTTACGAACTTAAGTTAAAATTAATAGAACACTTAAAGAAATTAGGTGTAAAAGAGATTAAAGATTTCGGAGCTTATTCAACAGAAAGTTCTGATTATCCTGATTATGCACATCCTATGGCTGAAGCTGTGGAATCGGGTGAGTATGAAATGGGAATTTCGTTATGTGGTAGCGGTAACGGAATTAATATGACAGTAAATAAGCATCAGGGTATACGGTCGGCTTTGTGCTGGAATGTTGAAATTTCAGAGTTGGCAAGAGCTCATAACGATGCAAATGTTTGTGCGTTACCTGCCAGATTTATTGATGAAGATTTAGCTTATGCAATAGTTGATAAATTTCTTAATACAGGATTTGACGGTGGTCGTCATTTGCGAAGAATAAATAAAATACCAGTAAAATAGTATAAATTACTATCGATGAACTAAATCTGCCTGTACATTATTATATATACACAGGCGGACTTCATTGTCATACATATCTGTATTAAATTTTGAAAACAGTTTTCAGTTAAAACTTAAAACTTATTAAGGTGGTATCACCTGTTACATCATTTCTGAAAGAAGCCGAAAATGTTGCTTTTGATCCCGAACACCGGAAAAAGATCAAATTTAACATAGGCAGATATGATAGTGCAGTTAAAAAAGGAATAAAGAGATATTCGGAGTTTGAGCTGGCAAAACAGCGTGCTGCAAATATTAAAAGAGATGTAATAAAAAATTTGCCACAATTACTTGAGCAATTTGAAAATTCAATTACCGGAAACGGGGCAGAAGTATTCTGGGCCGAAAATTCTGTTGATGCAATTGATATTGTATTATCACTTATAAAAGAAACGGGAGCTCGTTCTTTGGTGAAAAGCAAATCAATGATTACAGAAGAAATAGAGCTGAATGAGCATTTGGAGAGAGAAGGAATAGAAACTATTGAAACCGACCTGGGCGAATTTATTGTTCAGGTAGCAGGAGAAAAACCTTACCACATTGTTACTCCAGCTATGCATAAATCAAAGGAGGATGTGGCAAAGCTTTTTAATGAGCATTTTAATACTCCTGTAGATCTTACTCCAGAAGAACTTACTTTGTTTGTCAGAGGGTATTTACGAAAAAAATTTATAAATGCCGATGTCGGTGTAACCGGAGCTAATTTTCTTATAGCTAAAGAAGGAGCTGTAGCAGTAACCGAAAATGAGGGAAATGCTCTGTTATCGGCATCTATGCCAAAGTTTCATATAGTTATTGCCGGTGTTGAGAAAATATTGCCGCAACTTAAGGATCTTGATATATTCTGGCCTCTGTTAGCTGTTCATGGAACCGGACAGCAAACAACTGTTTACAGTAATCTGTTTTTCGGGCCCAAAAAGGATACTGAGAAGGACGGACCAGAGAAGATGGTGATTATTCTTGTTGATAATGGCAGGACCAATCTGTATCAGGATTCTGTAGTCAAAGAGTCGCTTGTATGTATTCGGTGTGGCAGTTGCCTTAATGGATGTCCAGTTTATAAAAATATAGGAGGTTATACTTACAATACAACATACAGCGGTCCGATAGGGGCTGTTATAACTCCTCATCTGCGTTCTTTCAAAGACTTTAAACATCTAAGTTTTGCATCAACACTTTGTGGTAAATGCGGTGAAATATGTCCTGTTAAAATTCCGTTGCCCCAACTTCTTATATATAACAGGCAACTTGCCAACAGGAAAAAACTGACTCCTCTTAAAGAGAGAATATTACTTTCGTTAAGCACATTTTTCCTGCTTCATCGTAAACTGCTTGATTTTTTTGGAGGCGGATTAAAAAATTTAGGCGTAAAACTTTTTAATGATAAAATATTTGGCCGAAAAAGGGAATTGCAGGATTTTCCGGATAAATCGTTTGCAACGCAGTGGATAAAAAGAAAAAATAATAGTGATTAGTTATTTTGAATAACCTGCTGCAAAATTTTTAAGTATGAAAATAATTTCGCAAGAACTTCTTGATAATGTGACGGAACAGGCAAAAGCCAGTTCACGAAGAAGAATGAACTATAATTTTCATGAAAATGAAAGTGATCCTCTAAATCGTTTTTTGAATGCTCTTGAACCAGATACTTACATAGTACCACACAGGCATAAAAACCCGGATAAAGAGGAGATTATACTTGTTCTCAGAGGTAGTTTGGCTGTATTTATTTTTGATGATGACGGCAATATTACTAATTCTGTGGTAGTGTCACCTGAAACAGGAATTTATGGAATAGATATAAATTCAGACGAGTGGCACTCTTTTGTGATACTTGAGGAAAATACAGTTATTTATGAAGTTAAGCTGGGACCGTATACTCCGTTTAAGCCAGAAGATTTTGCTAAGTGGGCTCCGGCTCCGGATGCCGGTGAGAATGAGGTTAAGAATTTTAAGGAAAAGCTTTTGAAACAACTGAAATAAACAAACGGATATGTTTTCGAAAGAAGAGGCTAAAGAGATGAGACTGGAGTTCTGGAAGAAGCTGGAGAACCGCACGCGTAGATTGCCGGGACAAAAAGGGCGAAGGAAAAAATGGATAGGAGACAGGACTGAAATAAAAGGTCTGGACTTGCGTTTTGATGTTGACAGAGAGAAAGCCATTGTTGCCCTGGAAATAAATCACAGGCAGGAAAATAAACGGCTGGAAATGTATGAACGGTTAGAAACAGCCAGAACTCTTTTTGAAAAAGCATTCGGGAGACCTCTTATTTGGGATTATCTGTACGAAAAACCTAATGGCAAACAGGTTTGCAGAGTATATGTTGAGATGAAAGCCGATATGTATCGGAAAGAGCAATGGAGTGATATTTTCTATTTTCTCATAGATAACATGATAAGGATGGAAAAAGCATTTCTTGAAGTTAAAGATTATTTGAAATACAGATAAAGTTACCTTCCCCGATAAACGTAATTTACGTTTATTTACCCAATTTTAATGTCATACTTTGTAAGAAGTCCAGAAATGTTTCCGGTTGAAAACAAGGCTTTTTTTATTCTGTTATGTTCGGGATCAATAATGAAATTATGTGCAGTTTTTAAATTTGCTTTTTCAAGTATTGTATTAAAAAATGTAGCATTTGTCAATTCACAGTTTTCGAAAACGGAGCCGGTAAGGTCGCACTCGCTAAAATCAGCTTCATGCAGTTGTGTGTTTTTAAATAATGTATTTTTTAATCTTGTTTTATGGAATATTGAGTTGTTTAAAATGCAACTATCGAAAGATATTTCCAGGCCAAACTTATTACAGTCTTCAAAATTAATACCCAACATTTTACATTTTTTGAATTTTACATTTCTTAGTGCTGTTTCAGTTAAGTTTATCATGTTAAGGTTACAATCGTCAAATTCACAATCAGAGAAAACAAAAAGAGAAAGATCTGTGTTTGAGAAGTCACAATTTGAAAAAGTGCAGTATTCATACTCTCCTTGTTCAAGCGGTTTTTCGGTAAAGTTCAGATGGTTAAAAATTTTATCTTCTTTGTATACACTCATTTTTGTAATTTGTTGCGGATAAAAAAAGGCAGCTTCAAAGCTGCCTTTTATAGTTGTGAAAAATAAATTATTTGTGGTATTTTTTACCGTCGTAGCCCCATTTTACATAGATAGCACCCCAGGTAAATCCGGCTCCAAAAGCAGCCAGAATAACATTATCACCTTTTTTCAGCTGTTCTTCCCATTCGTATAGACAGAGCGGTATTGTAGCTGCTGTGGTATTTCCATATCTTTCAATATTTATCATCACCTGGTCCCTGCTTATACCCATTCGTTGTGCTGTTGCATCAATTATTCGTAGATTAGCCTGATGTGGTACAAGCCATGCCAGTTCTTCAGGTGCTATATTATTCTTTTTCATTATTTCTACCGATACATCAGCCATGCGTGATACAGCATGTTTAAATACTGTTTTGCCATCCTGATATATGTAATGCCACTTATTGTCGATAGTTTCGTGAGAGGCCGGATAAGCAGAACCTCCGGCTTTCATGTAAAGATAGTTTCTACCTGAACCGTCACTCTGAAGAATGGAATCTTTCAGTCCTTCATCTTCAGTTGTTGGTTCAAGCAGTACAGCGGCTGAAGCGTCACCAAACAATACGCAAGTAGTACGATCGGTATAATCTACAATTGACGACATCTTATCTGCTCCGACAACAATTACTTTCTTTTTGTGACCAGATTCAATGAATTTCGCTGCTGTATCAAGTGCAAAAAGAAAGCCGGAGCAAGCTCCGTTTATATCAAAACTTTGTGCCTGGATACCAGTTTTATCGCAAATAATGTTTGCAGTAGCAGGAAACGGATGATCCGGCGTTACAGTAGCGCAAATCAGAAGATCTATTTCTTCAGGTTTTACACCGGTTTTTTTAAAGATATCTTCAACTGCACGAGCTCCCATATACGAGCTGCCTTCACCCTCTTCTTTCAGTATATGCCTTTCTTTTATCCCAACTCTGGTCATTATCCATTCATCCGAAGTATCAACCATTGTACTTAATTCATGGTTGTCGAGGATGTATTCGGGTACATAGGCACCTACTGCTGTAATTGTTGCTCTGACTTTTTCCATAATTATATTTTTTCATACCGGTTATTAGAAGTAACCGGAAATAATAAAAGCGTAACGATAAAATTTTGGGATTGTCTGAAAAGCTGAACCGCGAATATTAAGTATTAAAACAATATTTGTAGTAATTATTTCAGGCGGTATAAAATTTTACTTTTCTGACAACCCCAAATGGTCATTAAACTTTATAAGAATTAAATTGCTGCTTCCGGTTTTTCAACTGCAAGCTTGCCACGGTAATATCCGCATTCAGGACAAACAGTATGCAGTTTAACGGTAGCTCCGCAATTTGAACAAACACCAAGTGCAGGCATAACAGCCTTATAATGTGTTCTTCTCTTGTCTCTTCTCGTCTTCGATGTTTTTCGTTTTGGATGTGCCATTTTTATATCTTTTTACTAATTTATTAATTTCTTTAATGCGTCCCATCTGGGATCTGTTTTATCTTCTTTTTTCTCTGTTGTTTTTTCTTCCTTTATCAGGTATTCATTCAACTTGTCAATCATTTGTGCATTACATGTTGAATTACCGTTTTCATCATCAGGGTGAACATTTCTCAAAGGAATATTTATACTTATAAATTCATAAATCCACTGAGCAACGTTTATCTGATGTTCTTCATACGGAAGGACTATTATTTCTTCAGATTGTTCAGCATATTCGTGTCCGAAATTGAAATAAATTCTTTCGGAACTGTCAATGTTTACCTGTATAGGTCCCAGACAATTATCACAAACAGTACTTATATTGCCATTAATACTGAAATCAACTATTAAAAGTTTTTGACTTTTATTGAGAGTTATCACCGCTGTGAGCTCTCCGTTTTTTACCAAAGCATTTTCAAACATCTCAAAAAAAGAAGCACCAATTTGATATTCAAATTTGTGCGTTCCGTCTTTTAATCCCTTGAATGAGATGCTGTAATCCTTCAGTCTGTCCACTTTTCCCTCCATAAAAACTTTGCAAAAGTATAAAAATATACATTTGTGAGAAAGAAATGGCTGAAAATTTATTTCAAACGGTTGATATTTAAATATTTTTAACCGAAATAAATGTTATGTTTCAGAGGGCAGAATTATACGAATGGTTGTTCCTTTTCCGATTTCCGATTCTTTCACGAATATTTTACCTCCGTGATATTGTTCGATAATTCTTTTGGTAAGAGTAAGGCCAAGCCCCCATCCACGCTGTTTGGTAGTATAACCGGGTTGAAATATTGCTTTAAAATTTGATTTGGAAATTCCTTTTCCGTTATCGGTTATGTCAATTATAGCCTGGTTGTTATATTTTTTCAACGATATTTTTATACTGCCTTTTCCTTGTGATGCATCTATGGCATTTTTACTGATGTTTTCCAGTGCCCACTCAAACAGCACAGGACTGAGATTTACAATAACCGGCTCATCCGGAGTTTCAATATTGAATTCAATTTTATTTGAGGTTCTTTTTTTAAGATATTCGGTTGATTGAACAATTATTTCGTTAAGAGGAACTTTTTTCATTTCGGGTTTTGACCCTATTTTTGAGAATCTGTCAGTAATTGTTTGCAGACGTTTCACATCTTTGTTCATTTCAGTAAGAAGTTCATCGTCGCTGTGTTTCATTTTCAAAACATCTATCCAGCCTAAAAGGGATGAAGTAGGAGTTCCCAGCTGGTGTGCAGTTTCTTTTGCCATACCTGCCCAAACCTGATCCTGTTCTGCTTTTCGTGCACCACTGAATGCAAGATATGCGACAAAAACGAATATTGAAACTATAAAAAGCTGGACAAATGGGAACCAGCTAAGTTGTTTTATTAATATAGAGTCACCGTAATAAAGATATTGTTTTTCTCCACCGCCCAGATCGATAACAAAAAGCGAGCTGTCTGCTTTCATTTTATTCAATTTTTTTTGTAGAACGGCTTTTTCTCTGTTTTTGCTTACATCAATATTCCGGTAATATAGAATGGTATCCGAGTCGTCGACAAGGATAACAGGAATGGTATTGTTATTTATTATTACATCAGAAATGAATGAAGGAGCAGAGGCATTAACATCAAGTAATGTCATTTCCCGCATTGCTTCAGCCCAAAGAGCCATCCTTTGACGTTCCTGTTCTTTTAGTTGTTCAACCAGGTTTTGGGTGTACCACAATGTGAGTGCACTAATTGTTATTGCTCCAATCAGTAAAAATAGTTTCCACTTTTTTTTAGTATGGTAGATATTCATTTTCAGTAATATAAAAATACTCTGAATAAAACGATACATATTTTTAAATATTGTATCTGCCGGAGCATGAGACAAAAATTATAATTTTTTTTTTACAAAGCGAAGGTTTTTAATCTTTTTGGAGTCTAAAGGGATGAGAAGAGAAGAATAAGAATGATTGTCGGATTTAAAAACAGAAATTATGAAAACGATTAAATATATAGCTTATGTAATAGCAGGTATAATGTTATTTGCAAATAATATTAATACCAGTGCACAAAACAATTACAGAAGAGGATGTGCTAACAGTTCGTTAATTG
>JAADEM010000143.1 GCA_013153405.1 Chlorobiota bacterium | reverse complement strand
TATACCCTTTCAGAGTATTTAGTTTTTAATTCCTTTTAACACAACGAAGCTTCCCTCTCCATAACCTTCCTTCGGCTGTTGAACTTCTTTTACTTCGTTCAACAATCCAAATACTGTTTGAACTATTCTGTCTGTTGTAAACCCTGTCTTTTGCAACAACTCAATAATTTCATCTGTTCCAAAAAATGTTGCTTCCTTGTAAAACATACTTTTGTCTTTATTCTCAAGATAAATCTTTCCCACGGGACTATCCTTATCCACAAAAGCCACAACGACCAAGCCGCCGGGATTCAGGATACGATTTATCTCCTCAAATGTTTTTTGCGGGTCATCAACAAAACATATTGTTGTTACCATTAACACGTAATCAACCGAGTTGTTCTCATAGGGTAGGTTTTCGGCAACACACTCTTTAACCTTCAGTCCCCTCTTTTGTGCCTTTCCCCTCATCTCTGCCGAAGGATCGCAGCCTTCTTTTATTTCGAGAGGTTCTGCAAATAATCCGCTTCCTATACCAACCTCTATGCCACGGCCTTTTGCTGGCAAAAGTTGTTTTACGGCTTCCAGTTCCGACAGATAAACAAAATGGTTACTGTCGAACCACTCTTCGTATTCTTTCAGATGTTCGTCGAAAGGTTTTGTTTTGGGCATTTCTGTTTGTTTTATCTGATCTGTAGGGAATGTCCAAAAAGTAAAAAACAGACGTCATTGCGAATCCGTCGGTAGACGGGTGAAGCAATCTTAAAGCGGTTGAGATCGCTTCTTCGCTCCCGCTCATCGCGATGACGCTGATATTCCGTCATTTACTCGTTATGCCCCAAAATTTGGGGTGAATTCTCGGGATGACGACTTTTTGGACATCCTCTACGTGAAAATCTATTTTATTTTCTCCCATACCTCTTTTATCTTTTGTGAAATCTCACTTTCAGGAGCATATTCCACAATTGTTTTCCCGTTTACCATAGCTTCCACCATATGTTTATCGAACGGCAAGCGGACCAGAAGAGGTATATTCTTCTCTTTTAAAAAACTTTCAATTTCGTTTGTAACCTCAGGATTGATGTCAAATTTGTTTACTACTGCAAACGACGGGATAGAAAAAGACTCTATCAGGTCAATTACCCTTCTGATATCGTGAAATCCCGATTGGGTAGGTTCTATTACCAGTAACACAGTATTGGTTCCCGTTACCGATGAGATAGCAGCGCATCCTATTCCCGGAGGTCCGTCGTTTATCACGTAATCGTTACCGTTTTCTTTGGCTATCTTTTTTGCCTGTCCTCTGATTTCAGAGACTAGCTTTCCGGAATTCTCTTCACCAGGTCCCATTTTTGCGTGAACCAGTTTTCCAAACCGTGTTTCGGAAATGAACCAATGATTGTTGCTGTATCTTTCCGACGTAATGGCGTTTGAAGGACAAACTCTTTCGCACAGCCGGCATCCTTCACACTGAAAATGGTTTACGTACAATCCGCCAAACTCCTTGTAATGAATAGCATCAAAACGGCAATGGTCGTAACAGATACCGCAGCGCGTACAGGCATCATCGTGGATAGTTGCTTTGTAACCGCTGAAAAAAGTGTGAGTTTCCTTTATCTCCGGATTAAATATCAGATGAAGGTCGGCTGCATCAACGTCGTTGTCGCAGAAAACGGCATTACCGGCCACCGATGCAATGGCTGCCGTAATGCTGGTCTTTCCTGTTCCGCCTTTTCCGCTAAGTATTGTGATTTCTTTCATATCAAGCCCCCTCAAACCTCCAGGGAGGTGTTATATTTTTGTTTTTATCTTTTCAATTATCTCTTTGTAACGTTGTTCTGTTTCGTGCGAAATATCCTGCAGCAGGTTACCTGCCGCATATTTCGATGCATACTCTTTGTCGAATGGTATTTCACCAATTATCTCTATGTTTTCTTTTTTCAGATAATCGTACACATCATTGTTGCCTAGCCCTGCTTTGTTAACTATAACCCCGAACGGTTGTTTGATTTCTTTCAGCATTTCAACCATCAGAGTAAGGTCGTGCAGGCCGAAAGGTGTGGGCTCGGTGACAAGCAGAATATAATCGGCATCCGACACTGTTTCCACCACCGGACAGCTTGTTCCCGGAGGAGCATCAAACAGAACAATTCCATCATTGTCAGGTACTCTCTTTTTCAGCTCTTTTATGAGCATTGTCTGCATTGCCGAGCCGATTTTCAGACGGCCTTCGGCAAGTCCGAGCCCCTCCTCTGTTTTGTAAAAAGTAACTTCACCTATGGGCTCAGGATACTCTTTCATTGCATCATACTCACAGGCAACCAGGCAGGCACCACACGAGTGGCATAAACTCGGATTAACCTCGGCAAACTGTACCGGTGGAATCACAACAATGGCATTGAACTCGCACCATTCGGCACATTTCCGGCAATAAGTACACTTCTCGTTATCTATACGCGGCACCATCTGATTGATAGTTTCACGGCTTACCTCCTTTGCATTCCCGAAGAAAAGCAGGTCGTTAGGTTCCTCAACATCACAATCAACCAGTTGAACCTCCTGAGTCAGATATTTATTTATGAAATGATAAAGATTGACCGAAACAGTTGTTTTTCCTGTTCCCCCTTTACCACTTGCAACTGCTATCTTTTTCATGTTAACTCTTTTTATATAATCCTTTCGGCAGATATCTGCATAATAATCTCAGTCACGTAAAACCAATACTACTTTACAGAATCATTTTTCAAACAGCTTTTTTCACCAGCATATCACCCTTATTTACCCCAAGCATTCCGGCAATGGGTTTACATTTTGCCATAAGTAAAAAGAACAATTTCTCATTCTTTTCATCCATTAAACCTTCAAAGTTTCCCTGCCCTTTGGCAATTATCACACCGGCATTGTTATATGCATCCAGAAATTCATCAGAACAATGATCCAGAAGTGTGGAAGGAGCATCATAACCATTCGATATAACTTTACACAATCTGTCGATCCCGGTTTGTTTTGCATCTTCTTCAGTAATGTCGTTTATAACCGGATATCCGCGTACCGCAAAAGTTACATTACTATGATTCATAACTTCAATAAACAACTTGTCGAGCACAATCTCTCCGGCATTATCTCCTATGTATAAAACCGATTCTGCATTTTTTATACGCTCATGCAATTCACCGGTATCATCAATCTTAAGAGCATTATGTATTAATGATTTTATCTGTTCCGCCACATCGTCGCCGTTAAGGCTGTGAGCACCGTAATCAACAACATTACCTATAACTGCAAGCTTTGCAGCCATACGAAACGGATCAGAACTATCATTAACCAGAGTACGCCAATAATTGTTATGTTTCAGAAGTTGTTTATTGGCATTTAATTTTTCTTCTTCATAAAGGTTGGCAATGTTCAGTTTTTCTTTTGCCATACGGTGAATCTTAGTAGCCAGATAAGGATTTGATGAATCCCACTCCTGGTCGAACAGGCGATTAACCGAACGCAGAAACTCCTCTGCAACACTGTCGGCCGGATTAAACTTTTGTATCAGCTTTTCTACAGTTTTAGTGTGACAAAAGAAACACTCTTTTTTCATATTAATGGTCGCAATAGTTCGACATAAGTTTCAGTTCTCCTTTCAGAAAACTTACTACAAGCTCACGAGCAGGACGTTTATCAGCTCCTACAAAAACATTTACCCCGTTTTTGTTAAATATCTGAATTGCCATTTGTCCCATTCCTCCGGCTATGATATCGGTACATCCCTCTTCAGCCAGCCACTGTGGCAGCAATCCCGGCTGATGAGGAGGTGGTATTACTTTCAGGTCATTAATTATTACATCATTCTCAACATCAAAAAGATGGAAAAATTTGCAATGCCCGAAATGAGCATCAAGTATTCCATTTGCATCAACAGGTACAGCTATTTTTCTTTTCATAATTATCTACATCTTTTAAAAAGTTATATAGTTGTAAAATTAGATTATATTTTATATTAAAATATAGTTGTACTTAGTTTTTATTGTTCTTTCTCCCTCGTAACAAGTCCGTGACAGGCGCCGAATCAAGGCAAAATTAAGATTCAAGCTACATTAAAATATTTATTTTATTAACATCAGAATTAAAATAATCGTGCATCAAAAAATGATGCACGATCATTCAAAACACTCAACCTATATCGGACAATCTAACAGGTACACGTATCTGCCGGATTGCCCGCTACAGGTTACCAACGTCCTCTTCGTCCAAATCCAAAACCTCTGCCATGACCTCTGCCGGCAGCTCCTCTGCCAAAACCACGTCCATTTCCACGACCTCTGCCATATGGCATATCGTCATCAATCACATCAGTTTTCGGATTTGTGTTGTCGGGGTTGCATTTTCCCAATCCCCGTCCTGTTTTAGGACCTCTTCCTTCGGGTCCTGTTCCGTCAAAACCTGGCATAATAACCTCCTTTTTTTAATGGTTAATATTATTGTTTGTCATGATTTTTTGCTGAGCAAAAAATCCCGCCAAACGATGTTCTTGTATTTCTTCTTTTACCTCGGGCGTTGCCCGAGGCCATAAATATTAAGCTCCTATCGGAGTTTTTTGCCTCACTACTGTTATGACCTTCTTTCTATTTAATCTTTCTGATGACATCTTCTACTGTCACGTCATCATCCTGAATTATTACCATCTGGATGTTGAATTTGTCAAGAAGGTCTTTTGCTTTGGGGCCGAAATCGCCGGATATTACTTTTGAAACTCCAAGTTCAACCATTTTTTCAACGGTTTTTGTTCCGGCTCCTCCCTGAGCATCTTTGTTCGGATTTTCATAAAACTCAGTTTTGCCTGTTTCTTCATCGAGTACGCAGAACCATGCTGCACGTCCAAATCTTTTATCAAATTGTGAGTTTACTCCGTTTCCTGTTGATGTAATTACTGTTTTCATTGTTTTGTTTGTTTTATTTTTGATTTACCAATTCAATTTTTTCCGATTTACACATCGGACAATGATGCCTGTGCCGGTGAGGACGCGGTATAGTAAACCGAACATAACAGTCGTTGCATACATACCAGTCCTTATCGAGATGGGCGTTGCCATATACGGTTTTTATCTCTTTTGACTCCACCAGTGCCTGTGCTATCTTTCTACGTGCACTTTCGTATATTCTGGCAAATGTTGCCCTTGACACTCCCATCAGTTTCGATGCCTCAAGATGATTCATCAGATTATAGTCAGCAAGCTTAAGGGCCTCGTACTCTTCGTATAAAAGCTCAACATAACCGGAATCATCACTGTTGGCTCCGTAAGGCCTGTAACCCTTGAATCCCGGCGGACTGACCATCCTTCTTAATCTTCTTCTTCTCGGCATTTTGTCTTTTTAATTAATATTACTCTGCAAATATAATGAGAATATTCTCATATATCCAAATTTTGTGAGAATATTCTCACAACAAAACCGGTTAAAAAATGTTAATTTCAATGTTTTATATAGTTGCAGGAAGTATGTTGATCTTTTGGATCGGGGCTACCGGCTTTAGGATAAGACAAACCTTCCGGTATAAAAGTCTATCAATTAAGAAGTATATTTCAATAAAAACAGCAGGGATTTAGAGCTCCGGAATAGTTTTAGCCACATTCTCCATAAGCCAGAAAGGCGTTGAAGTTCCACCGCATATGCCAACTTTTTCCACAGAATCATTGAACCACTCTTTCTTCAGTTCTTCCGGATTACTGATAAAATAGCTTTGGGGATTATTTCTTTTGCACTCTTCGTAAAGCATCTTGGAATTACTGCTGTTCTTGCCCCCCACAAAAACAATCACGTCGAATTTTTTTGCAAAAGAACGCAAATGAGCAAAACGATCGGAAACCTGACGGCACGTTGTATTGTTTGTTTTAAATAGCGACGGATCATTAATACGTTTTTTTATCTCACTTATCATTTCCTTTATCTTATCCACATTCATTGTGGTTTGGGAAAATGTTTCTATCGGACGGGAATAATCCAGTTTGTCGAGATCGTGCATTCCTTCCACAAGAATACCTTTACCATGTGTTTGTCCCATGAGTCCGATAACCTCAGCATGGCCCGCCTTGCCAAATATAACAAGCTGACCATTAACCTTCTCCATCCTGTCACATGCCTGTTTTACCCTTTGCTGCAGCTTCAGCACAACCGGGCAGGTGGCATCAATGACCTTATGTCCGTTCTTTTTTGCTGTAATATATGATTCAGGTGATTCACCATGAGCTCTGAAAAGAATAGTTTTTTTCTTTAAATTACTGAATTCATGATGGTTAATTGTAACCATCCCTTTATCTTCAAGACGGTTTATTTCTTCTTTATTATGAACAATCTGTCCGAGAGAATATATCTTACCCTCCTTTTCCAGCATCTCATCGGTTGCTTCTATTGCTTTCACAACCCCGAAACAAAACCCCGATTTTTTATCAATCTCTATCTGCATTACAAATAAACCTTTAGTAAAGACATAACCGACTTTACCTTTTTTTGTTCACCAAATTCAATATCCAGTCCAGCTGTTGTTGCGGAGTCATGTCACTGTTATCAAGAACAATTGCATCCTCAGCCTGCCTCAGCGGGCTCTCTTTACGGGTTGTATCCATCCTGTCTCGCTCCTGAATATTTCTCATTATCTCTTCTTTTGACACATTTTCACCTTTAGCCTTAAGTTCTTTATATCTTCTTTCGGCTCTGACCTCAGGTCTGGCAGTCATAAATATTTTCAGGTCAGCATCGGGAAGCACAACAGTTCCAATATCACGACCGTCCATCACCACACCACCCTTCTTAGCCATTTCGCGCTGCAACTGAACAAGATATTCACGAACCTCCTTTATAGTACTAACACGACTTACATTATTACTTACATCCATACGTCGAATTTCTTTTTCAACATTTTCACCGTTGAGATAGGTCTCATTTTGCTTTGTTTCCGGATTTTGCCTGAATGTTATCTTTATCTTATTCAATGAATTTATAAGTTTCTCCTTATCTATCTCACCATCTTTTATCATCCCGTTTCTCATTGCATAAAGAGTTACAGCACGATACATAGCCCCCGTATCTATATAAATATAATTTAAAACACGGGCAAGGTCTTTTGCTATAGTACTTTTACCACATGATGAGTAACCGTCGATAGCGATTACAAGTTTTTTCCGATCTGTATTCATACTCAAAAATTAGAAATACAAAGGTAAAAATAAAGAACCGATCTTTTAAACATTATTTATCGTATACCTGTTATGGCTGTATCGGAATATGTTATAAAAAGAAAAGCTTACATTTTGACATAGATCTCATTATTCTAACTTTGCACTTTATTTTATAGTATGACAGACAATTCAGGTAAAATATTAAACAGCATAAAACCCAACAAAATAATCTATCCTATAATTATAGGTCTGGGAGTCAGCGGATATATGCTTTATAATGAATTTGAACCCGGAAGTTTGTCATTCTTCAAATTGTCATTACAATCAACGGTCTGGTTACTGATATCATTTATACTTATGGCTTTCCGTGATTTCTGGTATATGGTACGCATAAGGCTTCTTACCGGAAATCAGCTTACCTGGAAAAAAGCATTCAATATAATTATGCTTTGGGAATTTTCTTCGGCTATTACTCCCTCGGCAATAGGAGGAACAAGTGTGGCTATATTTTTTCTTAACAAAGAAGGAATAAGGGTTGGACGCAGCAGTGCCGTAGTTATGGTCACATCCTTTCTTGATGAGTTATACTTTATAATAATATTTCCCCTGATACTCTTACTTATAGGACGTACCGATATATTTACCTTCGGAGAAGGTGCAAAACACATAATATGGTACAAGAACCAGTTTTTCATGTTTGCACTGCTTGGATATTTTCTTAAGCTCACCTACACTCTTACTCTGAGCTATGGCTTATTCATTAATCCACGCGGACTTAAATTTCTTCTTTTGTGGATATTCAAACTTCCCATTATCCGGAAATGGAGACCACAGGCGAATGAGTCAGGAACTGACCTGATTGAAACATCAAAAGAGTTCAGAAACTGGCCTTTGAAAAACTGGCTGAAGGTTTTTGTTGCTACTGCAATAAGCTGGACTGCACGATACTGGGTTGTTAATACATTAATTATTGCTTTTTTCGGAATCCATTTCCTGAGCTGGGACGAACACATTGTAGTATTCGGAAAGCAACTGGTAATGTGGATAATGATGCTTGTCAGTCCTACCCCCGGAGGCAGTGGTTTTGCCGAATACGTTTTCAAAACGTTTTTATCAGGAATGATACCGGAGGGAACAGGAGTTGCAATGGCTTTTGTCTGGCGGCTTATCAGTTATTATCCATATTTAATAATCGGAGCAATACTTATCCCAAGATGGATACGCAAACACTTCTTTACCAGTTAATTTAATTTGACAAACGCAGCTTTATAAGTGACAAACGTTGCACATAGCATAGTTGTTTATTTGTAACTTGCTTATACAAAAGTCATAGCCCGAAAACATGCAAAATGTTCAAAAAATATTAGTTATTATAGGAATAACCTTTCTTTTTTATTCTTGCAATTTTACCGAAAGGCAAAATGTTGGCAAACAGGAGAAGATTAAAGAACTCATAATATATTGTGAAAATGCCATTGCTCCGTCAATATATGAACTGAAAAATTTATTCGAAAAAGAATATCATTGTAAAGTCACTATTCAGAATGATTGTGCACTTAACTTAATAGGTTTAATAAATTATTCATTCAAAGGCGATCTGTTCATACCATCATCCCTTCACTCATTTGAAATGTTAAGACGCAGATCCAATGCCGAAATAAAAGACTCTGTTTTCCTGGGATATAACAAACTGGTCTACATGGTAAAAAAAGGAAACCCTTCAGGCTTCGACGGAAAAATAAAATCTCTTCTTACAAATGACTATTCCCTGATAATTGCCAATCCCGAGTCAAGCTCACTGGGTTATGAAACAAAAAAAGCATTGACCAACCGAAAGGTTTATGAAAAAATTCTGAATATTATAGTTTCTCTCTCGACCGACTCAAAAGGACTTATCAGAAGTATCAAAAACAATCAGGCAGACATAGTAATCAACCTGGAATCCACAGTTTTCATAAACGGAAGTATGCAATATGTAGATATTATTCCTTTCGATCCAAAGAATCCATATACAATGAAAGTCTATGCAGGCGTATTATCAACCACCGAAAATGAGGAACTTGCAAAAGATTTTCTTACTTTTGTAAACACACAAGAAGGAAAATCAATACTTAATAAGTATGGGATTTCTAAAAGAAAAACATTAATTTTTTAGAAATTATTTAATAATATCCTAAATACCCCGTTATAATATTAAAAGCTTGTGGGCACATTAAAAAAGTCAAAAAACCTGCTTCTTAAAGAGCCTATTATCAGGAAACTTTATGTCCTGATAGCTGTTTTTATGCTAACAATAGCAGCTATCCTGGTAATTGAAAATTATTTTGACAATGCCTACACTTATAAATGCCAGAAGGTTATCAGGAATCAGGAGCAGCAGCAAATTATAGATCACCTGCTCCAGCGTAATCTGCTTAACTTACGACTTGAGTTTAAATCTCTTCTTTCGGTATCAAGCCACCAACAGCTTAAAAACATTCGTGAAAACATTAGGGAACTGATAAAAAACAGCAACAGGATAATTAAAGTTATGGACGAAGGTGGTCAGGTTGTAAACCTCATCTCTGTCAATATGCCATCGAAAGACGAGATAGAAGAAGTATTCAGCTACGACCCGGATAAATATACAGGAACACTGCCGGAAGTAAGAGAATTAATACCACAAATGAGTGAGCTCCAGACCCTGGCCGATAAAATAATTTCGGTAATAGAGCGCCAGATAAGCACAGGAAAACTTACAGATAAGGAATATATAAACAAACTCAACCATCTTATTCAACAGGCAGACACCTATTTTAACCGTATAAATGAGATAGAGAACAAAATATCATATGATATTAACAAACGCTGGAACACACTTAACAACACCAGCATTAATGTTTCAAGAAAATACAACCGGCTTAAATACCTGGGCCTTTTTATATTCAGCTTATTTGCAGTTATAATAACGGGAATGGTTATTACCCAAATCCGGAACGTTATACTGAACCGTTACGAAGCCGAGGAGGACAACAAAAAGCTTTTACAAGCCATAGAGCAGAGCCCCATATCAATTATGATTACCGACACCCAGGGTAACATTGAATACATTAATCAGGGATTTGAAAATGTAACCGGATTCTCAAAAAAAGAGATTGAAGGCGGTAATGCCGATTTAATGAAAGAGTCCGGCGAAAATGAACTCGCTAATGTTCTGCTTCAGACAATTCAGGAAGGGAAGGTATGGACCGGGGAAATTTGCAGTAAAAAGAAAGACGGAACTGAATTCTGGGAAAAAGTACTTATATCTCCTGTTCTCAGCGAAGACAACACCATTTCCAATTATGTTGTCATTAAAGAGGATATCACCGAAAAACGCAACCTGACAGAATCTCTTCGCGAATCAAATGAGGCTATGAAAACTATTACCGAGAACCTGCCGGTTGGTATCCTTATTGTAAATGAGAACCGTGAGATTATCCAGATAAATCAGACTGCAGCCAAAATAATGAACTTCAAGTCGATGGAGGAAGCCTTTGAGCATATAAAAGGTCACTCATACGAAACTTTCTTCAGCACCATAAGAAAAGACCAGTATGTAGATCCCGTATCAGGAGTTATTGTTACATCATTGGAAGAGATACTTGAAGTGAAAGAAAACAATGTATCGCGCGAAATACTGAAAAACATCATCCCCATACGACTCAATAACCAGAAGGTTTATCTTGAGGCATTTATGGACATCAGTGCACAAAAGGAGATACAAAAAAACGAAGCAGAAGCAAACAAAGCAAAATCAGAATTTCTGGCAAATATGAGCCACGAAATAAGAACACCGATGAATGGCATTATCGGGGCTACAGAACTGCTTACCAAAACCCGCCTTTCAAAAGAACAAAGCAATGTTGTAAAAATAATTGCACGCTCCTGCGAAAATCTACTGGGTATCATCAATGATATACTTGACTTCTCAAAGATAGAAGCTGGGAAGATGAAAATCGAATCTTATCCGTTCAATATCAGATCTACAATTGACTATATCCTTGATCAGATGTCGATTAAAACTAATGAAAAAGGGATTGAACTTATGGGTTCGGTGGAAGAGACGATTCCCAACGTGCTGATAGGTGATGAAGGAAGGCTTATTCAGATTCTGGTAAACCTTATGGGAAATGCTGTTAAATTCACCAATGAAGGAGAAGTTGTTCTGAAAGTAGAAGTGGAAAAACAGATTGGTTCCAAAATAACACTTCACTTCATGGTTGAGGACTCCGGTATTGGAATACCCAAAGATAAACTTGAGAAAATATTTGAATCATTCACACAAGCTGACGGTTCAACAACACGTAAATTCGGAGGAACAGGGCTTGGTACCAGCATATCAAAAATGCTTACAGAACTTATGGGAGGAAAAATATGGGTTGAAAGCCCTAATCCCAACTTTGCATGGTCTGAAGAATCACCCGGATCTGTATTTCACTTCACACTTCCTTTTGTAATTGAGAAGAACCAGGCAGCATACGAGCTCAAAACAGAAAAATTCTCTGATATTAACACCCTTATAGTTGATAATCACAGAACAAATCTCCTGTTGCTTAAAAAAACATTAAACAACTGGGACATTCCGTCAGAAACTATCAGCGATGAAAAATCGGCTATTGATATTCTGAAAAAACGGACTTCAAAATTCAACCTGGTAATTATAGACAGCCATGTATTCTCAAATGTAGACAGCAGTTTTATATCCGAAATAAAAAAGATCAGAAAAAAAATAAAGACTATCCTGTTTGCTGCTGACAACAAATGGAAAGGACAGGTTTCGCTCGAAGGTGTGGACTATGTGCTGCACAAACCAATACAACATATCGAACTTTTTAAGGCTATAGAAAAACTGTTCTCTTCAGATGAAGAAAAAGAAGAGGTTAAGCTGTCTGAACTTGTTAAAGGCAAAAAAGCATTATTGGTAGAAGACAATCTGATTAACCAGAAAATAGCAGAAAAGATGCTGTCAAGTATAGGCCTGGAAACCGAAATAGCCGAAAACGGAGAAATAGCAATTGAAAAAATACAGGAAAATAACATATACGACCTCATCTTTATGGATGTTCAAATGCCGGTACTTAACGGACTGGATGCCACAAAGAAACTTCGTGATATGAATATCAACACGCCGATTATTGCTATGACAGCCAATGCGCTAAAAGGAGACAGAGAGGTATGTCTGAATGCCGGGATGAACGATTACATAGGAAAGCCCGTTAAAATGAATGACCTTGAAGACATTTTGATGAGATGGCTGAAAAAATCCTGAATTAAAGTTCTTCCAGCCTGCCATTAAGAATTACAGCATTAAGTTTCATGTTTTTCGCAGACCTGACAGCATCTTCACAGGTATGAACTATCGGTTCTCCTCTTACATTAAAAGATGTATTTATCAAAGCCCTGACTCCGTATTCTTCATCAAGCAGAACTAACAGGTCATATAAAAACGGATTGTCTTCCTTTCTGAAAAGAGTCTGAATCCTGGAAGTTCCATCAATATGCACAACACCGGAAATTTCTTTCCTAAGCTTATCCTTTATCTCAAAATCAAGCAACATAAATCTGCTAAGTCCTGGAATAGTTTCCCTGCCGGTATAGAATTTTGCATTTTTAAATAACATAACAGGAGCAACCGGTCTGTACCACTCCCGCCTCTTATGTACCATACTAACTTTCCCGGCAAGTTCTGATGAATTTGCAAGAGCAATAATACTCCTGTTTCCCAAAGCCCTCGGACCTGTTTCCGCACTCCCGTTACAAACACCTATTACCTTCTCCTGAAGCAAAAGTTTTGCAACAGCGGTAAGGGTCTCACTTGTATATGAAACTTTTGTGTTTTTTAATCCCCAATTATTTAAATACGGGCTATGCTTTATAATAGTACCATGTTTTTTCCATTCAATAAAGGCAGCAGCCCCAAGAGCAATACCGCTGTCCTCACAGGCAGGAGGAATAAAAATTTCATTAAACAACCCTTTATCGTACAATAAAGTATTTGCAACAATATTGAGTGCCGAGCCACCAGAATAATAAAGATAATCTGTTTTGTATTTATCCTGAAGTCCTTCTATATATTTTACGGTATCCCGTACAAAAATCCAGTGCATTGTTGCAACTATATCCTGAAGAAACGGATCCCGTGTATGCAAATGTTTTTTATCCCATCCAAATCTACTCTTTGCAGCATTAAAAAATACGTTTTTTTTATTCCAGACATCCTCAAAATAATTGTTTTCTTTCAACCACTCTTCAATCTCTCCCGAATATTTTCCGTAAGAGGCAAGTCCCATCATTTTTCCGGGAACACTGTTCTGTTCCTCCATTTTAGCCCCAATAATACCAAAAACCAACGCATTTGCATTGAACATGGATGTAAGTCTTTTGAATTTCCAGTGCGCTTCAACAGGAGTTATTTTCCGATTTCTGAACAGCCATACTGAAAAGTTACTGAGACTGGCACCTCCGTCAAAATGAACAAGCAAACTATTATCCCTGAATTCACCATAAAACGGCATCGCAGAAGCTATATGAGCCAGTTCGTGATTCAGGACAAATGCTCTTTTCTCACGATCGAGCCACCAACATCGTCCCCGTTCCTCATGCGGTTTCAGGTGAGCGTTTAACGGCCCCTCGAACCTGAACCTTCCACAAGACGAAATAAAAGCACGACCGACTACATTATCGGCAAAAACCAGGTCATAATCATCGGGCGACAACAATCCTTCGGATTTAAGGATATCATAAATACGGGTATTAAGGGTATTATCGTGTTTTTTTCGGGTAAGACGCTCAAGTGTCAATAGTTTTTTCACTTTGCCTTTGTACATCAGAACAACGGAATGGTCGTGCACAAAATATGGATAAGGAGAGTTTATTCTGTCCTGAATTCCGTACACGGCAAGAGTCGGCTTCTCAGCATCCATAGGAATCACATGTAGATTTGTGCCAGAACTGTAATTATTATTAAAACAGCAAACAGTAACTCTTTAAAGATATTTCGACGTAAAGTGTCGATAAAATGAGCTATAACAATTGCTGCACCAACAGATATTACCGGTATCATTTCAATAGAAAAGAACGGTGTCATTACTGCCATTATAGACAGAACCACAAGCCAGTTAAAAACACGATAATGCTTTCGGGTAAGAATCTTAAATGTTGGCATCTGTCTTGCTACTATTATAAGTGAAAGCATGACAATAAACACCATTGTCATCAGATATACTCTTGAGTAGGCAGAGTGGCTGAAAAACGCAACGGGAGAAACAAGATTCTCAAATAGTATATTCCACAAAACATCTGTTTTATCAATCATCAGATAGTATCCGAAAACAAGAATATAAGGCAGAATAAGACCGATAACAGATGCAATAACAGATTTAGTATTAAACACCCTCAGGATATAC
This sequence comes from Chlorobiota bacterium, assembly GCA_013153405.1. GTDB lineage: Bacteria > Bacteroidota > Bacteroidia > Bacteroidales > Marinilabiliaceae > JAADEM01. Next base: position 13,062 of record JAADEM010000143.1, on the reverse strand, counting down.
ATTGCTATGAGAATAAATACATAAAGGTATAACCCTTTACCAAAAAAAAGTGTACCAACCGAAAACCAGAATGAAGCATCAAAGCAATAAGCCATTGGCCTGTGAAGACTGTGTGCATTAAAGAGTTTTTCGATTGAAAGCATTAAAAGCGGAACAAAAAACCAAACAGGTTGTATTTGTTGTACCTCGGTAAAACCACTTACCAGAATAATATAAATTATTCCGGGTAATATTGATGGTTTGCTCAAAAGTTTATAATGATTTACAAACCTGTTAATCCCCATTGCACTCAGAAGTGCTAAAACCATAACGAGAGCAGAAGCTACAAATTTGTTTCCTTTTATAACTTTCAGCACCATTCCCCATAAAGGCATAGAAACAGTTCCGGCATATTCATCGGGAATGTAAACCTCCCTTAACGATATTATCCAGAAGCCTGCAAGAAATAAAGGTACAAACAAATATGCGGTTATTTCATTACTATGTGCTTTTTTTAACAGCATTAATGCCTTTTATTTAAGATCAAATCCTATATCTTTTCTGTAGTATTTACCCTCGAAGTCTATTATTTCTGCATTACGGTAAGATACCTTTAAAGCTTCATCTTTATTTTTGCCTTTAGCACTTATTGCAATCACACGTCCACCCGCTGTTACTACTTCATCGCCTGATCTTTTAGTCCCTGCATGAAAAACAATACAATCAGACACTTTATCAAGACCTGTAATCTTTTTGCCTTTCACATAACTTCCGGGATATCCTCCGGAAACAAGCATCACCGTTGTAACAGTATCATCATCTATTTCAATATGCCTGTTTTTCAGGTTTCCCGACACAACAGCATTAAACAGGTCAAGCAAATCATTTTTTATTCTGGGAATAACAACTTCTGTTTCAGGATCGCCCATTCTTATATTGTATTCTATCACGTAAGGCTCACCATTGACATTCATAAGTCCGATAAAGATAAATCCTTTATAAGTAATCTTATCTTCCTTCAGACCTTCTACAGTGGGTCTGACAATTCTGTCATTCACTTTTTCCATAAATTTTTCATCAGCAAAAGGAACAGGAGAAACAGCTCCCATACCACCGGTATTCAATCCGGTATCATTCTCTCCAATACGCTTATAATCCTTTGCCTCAGGTAAAATAAGGTAAGAATGGCCATCGGTAAGTACAAAAACAGAAAGCTCAATTCCCGACAAAAACTCTTCTATTACAACGGTGTTTCCTGCATCACCGAACTTCCCTCCCAACATTGCCCTGAGTTCAGTTTTAGCCTCATCAATATCATTTAAAATAAGAACACCTTTACCTGCGGCAAGACCGTCGGCTTTTAAAACATACGGGGCTTCCAGCTTTTCAAGAAAATCATAGCCATCTTCAATATTATCGCTATTGACTGACAAATACCGTGCTGTAGGGATATTATGCTTCGCCATAAACTCTTTGGCAAACTCCTTACTTCCTTCCAGTTGCGCTCCGTCTTTTCCCGGTCCCACAACAGGAATATGGGCAATAAACGGGTCGTTCAGGAAAAAATCCTTAATACCTTTCACCAACGGTTCTTCAGGCCCTACCACGACCATTTCAATCTGATTTTCTCTTACAAAATTTTTTACCGACGCAAAATCGTTGGGATTTATATCAACATTGGTTCCAATCTGCTCTGTTCCGGCATTTCCGGGAGCAATATACAGTTTTGTTAAGTTGTCACTTTGAGCAAGTTTCCAACCGAGAGCATGCTCACGGCCACCTGATCCTAAAAGAAGTACATTCATCTGTATAATTTTTATTCAATAAGTTTAAAGCGGTATCCCTGATTCAATAAATACTTTATTGTTACGGGAAGAGCTTTCACGACATGAGGCAATGCTTTCAATGAATCATGAAATACAATGACCGATCCAGGCCTGACAAACTTTTTCACATTACCATATACATCTTCCCACGAAAGAGAAGCGTCATAATCTTTACTCAGCACGTCCCACATAACTATTTTATCAAACTTTTTTCTGAGCATTTTTATCTGCCATGGATACAATTGTCCGTGTGGCGGCCGGAATAATCCGGAATCAATATATCTGCCGGCCTTGGCAACATTTTCAAGATACGTTCTTCCCTGAGTTCTGAATGCCTGCAAATGATTGAATGTATGATTCCCGGTATTATGCCCTTCCGATAATAACATTCTGTAAATATCAGGATGTTTTTTCACATTTTCTCCTACACAAAAGAATGTTGCCTTTATTCCGAACTCTCTTAAAATACCAAGCACTTCCGGCGTTGCTTCCGGCACCGGTCCATCGTCAAAAGTCAGATAAACGATTTTTTCTTCTGTTTCTTCTCTCCACAGCGTTCCATGGAAAAGAAACCTTACAAATTCCGGCGGCTGAACACTCCAGCTATTCATTCTGTCAGCCTATTTACTAAGAAAATTAAGTTCGTTCAGTGAGTTTCTGTAATCTTCATTAAGCTCTTTCAACAGATCTTTTCTGCCGTACTGCTGAATAGTAGGAAGAATCAACTGTCCGAATATTGCCAATGAACGTTCTATATCCGGCATCACTGTACTTTTCTTACTCGGGTCAAGAGAGGCATAAAATCTCATATTCTGTGAAAATTCCTTAGCAACATCTCTCATTATTTCATCTCCTTTATCAAACTCTCCGGCTTTGTAATAGGCTTCGGCAAGAAACACACTGAACTGATCATGAGGAACACGACTAGGCGGAATCTCTTCCATAAGTTTGTTAAGTATATCCACAGCTTTATCCTTTTTGCCTTCGTCAAGAAGAGCATTTGCCAGGCGTGTCATGTTATTTCTGATGTTCACAGCCATTCTCCTGTGATTTTCATCCAGATAAACATCAGGATTATTAAATCCTCCCCATTTGAATTTATTCATCACATTATTATACATCTTTTCAGTATCGACTCTTCCGTATTCGAGGTTATTCTTTTGGGTCCTGATAGGCACAACCTGATAACCAAAACCTTCCAGCTGGAAGTAGTTCTGCAAGCCTGCATAGTTATCGGAACCAACCGTTACTGCAAAATATACAGGTCTGTTCCAGTCATTGTTCGATATAAGATCATAAATCATCAGTTCGTTTTTCAATATCATATTTTTATTGATATCGATATCTATTTCAGGCTGTATCAGATGAGCAGCGCTTTCTGATACATAACCTTTTTGCAACACCTTAAGGCTGTCGGCTTTCACATAAAAATTCTTAGCCGGCAGATAGTCAATTCTTCCACCATATCCCGGCACTGATTTGGTTCTAGGATTATCACTTGCCACAAATTTAATTGCCTCTTTAAGATTTATCCTTTTCCCTTTAAACTGTTCTCTCGGTACAATATAAACAACATCTCTGCTACCAGCCACATATTGATCGTGTTTCAATGAGAAAGGAAGCGGATCGGACTTATAGGCCTTACGTTTCATCTGATCGATATACCAGTCCGTTTGAAGGTAACTCAAATTACAAACTCTCACATCTGTCCTTACACCCTCAACTTCCTGTATATACCACAGTGGGAAAGTGTCATTATCACCATTGGTAAACAGAATTGCATCATTCTGACAACTGTTCAGATAATCCCAAGCAAGATCCCTGGCCACATATCTTCCCGATCGATCATGGTCATCCCAGTTCTCTTTTGCCATAATACCCGGAACCAGAGCCAGAGAAATAACAGTTGCGGCAACAGCACTAACCTTACCAGGCAGTACTTTTCTTAATGCATCAACCAAAGCCAGTACTCCCAGGCCAATCCAGATGGTAAAAGCATAAAAACTTCCGGCATAAGCATAGTCACGTTCACGGGGCTGCAATGGTGTCTGATTAAGATACAAAACAATTGCCAGGCCTGTAAAAAGGAACAACAGCATAACAATCCAGAAACCGTGTTTACCTGTATTATCTATTTTTCCGTCTTTACCTTTACGGTTAGCATTATACTGATAAAACATTCCTGCAAGGCCTAACAGAAGCGGCAACAGATAATACTTGTTATGAGCCCTGTTATTTTTAAGAGAATCTCTCAGAAGGTCCTGATCTCCGTACATGGAGTTATCAATAGCAGGAATACCTGTAATCCAGTTTCCTCGATCAATCTCACCATTGCCCTGTAAATCGTTCTGACGTCCTGAAAAGTTCCACATAAAATACCTGAAATACATATATTTTACCTGATACTCCCAGAAGAACTTAATATTGTCCCAAAGGGTAGGCACAGTAATTATTTTCGGCTTACCACTTTCATCCGTTACCGTAACGCGCCTTCCTTTAAAGTCAGTCCACTTTTTATATTCGTTTATATGTCGCTGTTCACGGCTGTACATACGCGGGAAAACGGTCTTTGTATTTTCATCGAAAACATATTCCGGCTTATAATCTACAATCTCATATTTACCGTTTTTCTTTATATAAATAGGTTTCGCCTTACGATTAACGGTTTTTATAGGCGTATTAAAATTCTGACCGTTAAACAAAGGCCTGTCTCCGTATTGCTCCCGGTTAAGGTACGACATCAGAGAAAAAACATCTTCGGGAGAGTTTTGATCCATGGGAGGATTGGCGTATGAACGGATAACAATCATTGCAAAGGATGAATATCCGATAATGATTACTGTTACTGCCAGAATTATCGTATTTAAAATCTTACGACCGTTTTTATGTGTCCATAAAATTCCGTACACAAGGGAACCGATAAGAAGTATTGAATAAACAATTACTCCTGTATTGTAAGGCATTCCGAAACCATTCACAAATAACAATTCGAACCAGCTTGCAACTTTAACCAATCCGGGAATAATACCATAAAGAATTCCTCCCAGTATCACTGCCGAAAGTGCCAGTGCTTTAATTGTGTTTGCCCGTGTTACCTCAAACTTTTTGAAATAATAAACCATCACAATGGCAGGAATAGCAAGAAGGTTCAGGAGGTGAACACCTATTGACAATCCCATCAGGTATGCTATCAGTATCAGCCACCTGTTTGCATTAGGCTGATCGGCAACATTTTCCCATTTCAGAATAGCCCAGAATACAATGGCAGTAAACAATGAACTCATTGCATAGACCTCACCTTCAACAGCCGAAAACCAAAAGGTGTCAGAAAAAGTATAAGCAAGAGAACCAACAAGACCGCTTCCAATAACAGCCCATCCCCTCCATTCTTCATATTCCTCATCTTCGTGAATAAAGATTTTACGTGCCAGATGTGTTATTGTCCAGAAAAGAAACATTATGGTAAATGCACTTGCAAGCGCCGACATAATATTTATCATGGCTGCAACCGATCCCGGGTCGGGAGCAAACAAAGAAAAGAAACGACCCATAATCATAAAGAAAGGTGCTCCTGGCGGATGTCCTACCAACAACTTGTACGCAGTTGCTATAAATTCGCCACAATCCCAGAAACTTGCAGTGGGTTCAATTGTACTGATATACACAAATGCCGAGATTACAAATACCAGCCACCCGAAAATGATGTTTAATCGTTTATATTGCTTCATCTTAATGTTGTTTTCAATATGTGCTTTAATAGATTTGCCAAAAATACTTAATTTTTATGAACCTGAAATTATAACTACTGTGTTTTACAGTTATTTTAATGCATCTGTTAAAATGATTTAACTGTTTACTGTTTTGTAATCACCTTATTTTCATCTGAAGATACACGAAAGAACACTGCCAGAAGTTTTTTAAATACACAGACCGCACCGTCAGACCTCCGGTAAACACATCCGGACCTGCAGCAGGTTTTTCACTTTAACTCGGGCAATAAGCATAAAAGTATTACCTGATTAAACTGACAATTGGTTTATGGTTCTGTATTTACAGAAGTCTGTTTTTAGAAAAAACAACAAACACATCCCTGCCTGTACAAACGCATGGTAACAAGCCGGAAAACATCAGGGCAAACAGAATTACTCTACAGGTTTTATTTCAAAATCATCAAAATATGTTTGTGCATCAGCTTTTGTCCACAGACCTACTTTACCAGCTTTTTTAAATGTATTATCCCTGACCTTAAATAGTTCTTTGCCGTTAAGGTAAACAGTAAATAAATCATCTTTAACAACAAGTCTCAGCATATTCCATCCTTCACCCAAAGGCTCGGTATTAACACCATAGGTTTTTCCCATGCCCACAAGCGGCAGGTCAGTTCTCACCCCATTTTCAACCTTATAAAGCACAACATTGTCTTCAAGCGGGTTAGCACGCACAACATAATAGTTATCTTTATCGGCAAATCTCCAGATAAAACCTCCACCGCGGTCCATACGCCCCGCAACACCTTTCATCCGGACTTTAAGTTCTGCATTTTTCACATTCATGCCATCAAATACAATATCATTAAAATGATAATTAGGATTATTTTTTGACAACTGGGCAAGTACTTTATTTCCGTTATCATCTACTATTTTCCACTCTGTATCATCTCCTTTTCCTGTAGCATACTGAGACCACCCGTCCGGCAGCATTCCTGGTTTATAGTTTTCAAAATTGAAAAACACATCTTTATTTTTTTCTGATGAAACCACCGGTTGTTCAGACTCGGAAATACCGGCTTCTTTCTTTACCTCTTTTTTATTATCAGCCCGGCCGCAACCACTAATAAACATCACAGCAGACAAAACAACAATTATTGATTTCATATTTCTGAATATTTAAGTTAAACCTTATTTTTTCAAAAACCGGCATTTGCATTTCAGCATAGAACATACTACGACAAACCTGCTTAATGAGCTTCAAGCCAGTTTTTGCCTGTTCCCATGTCAACAACCAAAGGAACTGACAACTCACATGCCGACTCCATCTCTTTTTTTACAATTTCCTCCACCTTTTTAAGTTCACTTTTCAGAACATTAAAGTTAAGTTCGTCATGAACCTGAAGAATCATTTTTGATTTGATTTTTTCTTTTTCAAACCTGTTGAATATAGAAACCATCGACATCTTAATTATATCAGCAGCAGTCCCCTGAATAGGAGCATTTATAGCATTCCTTTCAGCAATTCCCCGAACAACCCCATTTCTTGAGTTAATATCAGGCAGATATCGTCTTCGTCCGAAAAGCGTTTCGACATACCCCTTTTCTCTTGCTTCACGAATACTTTTTTCCATAAACTCCTTAACTCCCGGAAAACTTTCGAAATAACCATCAATTATTGCCTTGGCTTCAGAACGCGGAATATTCAAACGTTCGGCAAGTCCGAATGCCGAAATGCCGTAAATAATCCCGAAGTTTGCGGTTTTCGCCTTTCTTCTCATATCACTATCAACCTCTTCGGGCGGGACCTTAAAGATTTTAGCTGCTGTTGCCTTATGTATATCTTCCCCGTTTCTGAATGCCTCAATAAGATGTTTATCTCCGCTGAAATGGGCCATAAGCCGGAGTTCAACCTGAGAATAGTCTGCGGACAGGAAAAGATGATTATCATCAGAAGCTGTAAAAGCCTTTCTGATTTCACGTCCGGCCTCATCTCTTATAGGAATATTCTGAAGATTAGGATTTGTACTGCTTAAACGTCCGGTAACGACCACAGTTTGATTGTATGAAGTATGAATACGGCCGGTTTTGGGATTTATCAGTTTCGGGAGCGATTCAACATAGGTATTCAGAAGCTTTTTCAATCCGCGGTATTCAAGAATTGCAGGAATTATTTCATGCTTCGATTTCAGTTTTTGTAATATCTCTTCACCCGTACTATACTGACCCGATTTTGTTTTTTTTGCCTTGTCATCAATTTTAAGAACATCAAACAATATCTCTCCGACCTGTCGCGGACTGCCTATGTTAAACTCCCTGCCTGCCATTTCATATATCTTTTGCTCAAGAGCAGCAATATCTTTTTTCAGCACCTCTGCATAGCTGTTCAAAGCATCCACATCAAGGGTAACTCCTTCAAATTCCATATCTGCCAAAACTCTGACAAGTGGCATTTCTACATTGTAAAACAGATTCTTAACCTCACTCGTATCAAGTTCATGTTTAAATATATTTGCCAGACGCAACGTAATATCTGCATCTTCAGCGGCATACTCTTTAACCACATCAACATCCACATTCCGCATACTGCCCTGTCCTTTCCCTTTTTTTCCTATAAGAGATTCAATTGATACGGGTGAATAATTAAGATAAGTTTCGGCCATAAAATCCATACTATTTTTCAGTCCGGGATGCAACAGATGATGAGCAACCATTGTATCAAACAGTTCTCCTCTCACCTCAAGTCCGTAATTGCGAAGCACGAGCAGATCATATTTAATATTCTGTCCGATTTTCCGGATTGATGAATCACTAAAAACCTCTTTAAACTCTTCAATTATCCTTAATGCTTCCTGCCTATTTTCAGGAACCGGAACATAATACGCTTCTCTTTCTTTCCAGCTAAAGGAGATCCCTACAAGCCCGGCTTCCATGGCATTTAGTGATGTAGTTTCCGTATCGAAACAAAATTGTTTTTGCACACTCAGATCTGCTCTCAGCGAAACACGCGATAACTCATTATCAATTAGAAAATAGGAATGCTTTACCGAATCTATTGTTTCAAATGAAGAGTATGTTGATGCTGTGGTTTGTTGCCGGGGCATATCCGGCTGGGCAAAAAGGTCCCCCTGGATAGGCTCTCCGGACTTTGCCTGAACAGGAATATTCTCTCCGAAAAGGGACGCAACCCGTTCCTTCAGGTTTCTGAATTCAAGTTCATCCATTAAACTCATCACCTTTTCCAGGTCGGGTTTTTCATATCTGAATGCATCCGGATCAAAATCTTCAGGGATATTCTTTTCGATTACAACAAGTTTCTTCGACAGGTCAACCTGGTCCCGGAAGTTTACCATATTCTCCTTCTGCTTTCCTTTCAGCTTGTCAATATTTTCATAGATACCATCAACGGAGCCATATTCGGCAATCAGATCCTTTGCTCTTTTTTCACCAACACCGGGACAACCCGGAATATTGTCTGCTGCATCGCCCCAGAGTGCAAGAATATCGATAACCTGCTCTGGTTTCTCAACTCCGAATTTCTCCTTTATCTCCTCAACTCCCCAAACCTCATTACCTCCGCCCTTTGAACGCGGCTTAAACATAAAAACATTGTCACTAACCAGTTGTGCATAATCTTTATCAGGAGTAACCATATAAGTTTCAAACCCTTTTTCTGAAGCAATACGTGATAAGGTTCCTATAACATCATCAGCCTCAAATCCTTCAACTTCAATAACAGGAATATTAAAAGCTTCCAGAAGTTTTTTTATGTAAGGAACGGCTTTACGGATATCTTCCGGAGTTTCTTCACGCTGGGCTTTATATTCGGGAAACATTTTATGCCTGAATGTCGGTCCTGGAGGATCAAATGCTACTGCAATATGTGTTGGTTTCTCCTTTTCAAGTATTTCAAGCAATGAATTTACAAATCCGAAAACAGCTGAGGTATTTAGCCCCTTAGATGTTTTACGCGGATTACGGATGAAAGCATAATATGCTCTGAAGATTAAAGCATAAGCATCCAGAAGAAACAGTTTCTTTTTATTTTCTGAAGACATATAAAAAAGTGTTATTTTATCAAAATATAAAATTACACTTTATTAATTGCACTAAAAAATCACGGACCAAAACTTTATAACCAGACTGCCGGGGTTACTATAAAAGCCATACAAAAAGGTGTTACCGCCTTTCAAGACGTAAAGAGTCGAACCATTCTATCATTCCTGTGACGGCAACCACCCCGGCATCACCATGACTTAACCCGTCAATGGTAACCATCTCAATTCCGTCAGCTCCGTTTTCTCTGAACTTTTCCACAGCATTCAGCATGTTTTCATAAGGGACAACCTCATCAGCATTACTGTGATAGAATCTTGTTTTAGCTTTCGGGCACCAGTCCAGCGACGTATTTTCATTAACTGCATCCTGAAAATATGTATCCGTACCGTTTTTATATCCATCGATAAATGACTCTGTAAGCAAATCGGAAATTTTAGACGGCAACTGGCTGCTTATTTCTCCTATCCTGTGTGTTCCGTCAAAAAGATCATACATCATAGCTGCATAAGGTTGTTTGAAAATATCATTTATTCTGTCCCATCCATATACATCGTCGTAAGCCGTAAGTAAAAATGCCATAAAAGCCGGTTCAGGATATTCGTCTATCTCAATGTAATGGTCAACGGTTCCGGTAAGGTCATATGGTCCTGCCTGTGGTGAAGATGCTATAAGTTCAAATCCGAAAGAAGAAAGTTTCTCTATCTCCTCCTGTGCAGCCAGGGTTACATAACCGCCTTCTGAATATCCACCAAGATACAAATCGCCGATTAAGGTAATGCCGTTCTGTTCGCAAAATATTTTTCCCGCCCTAATAATATCTAGAACAGGGCCGGCCGATAAACGATGATGCAGGTATGGATGTAACATTTCTGAAATTCCCATTCCGAGATAATCGGGAACAAAAGTCACAAAACCAGCCGATGCCGAAACGATTCCCACAACTCCTTCGGCAACAACCATCGGATTTTCTGAAGCAACAAGATCTCTTCTGGTTTCTGTTCCGTGCTGAAAAGCAAGAGCCGAAAATTCATCATCACCTTTAGGAACCATTACAGCTCCCGAAGCAAGAAGGAGGGTATTATCATCTTTACCGGGAGTAAGATATACAACACTGTAAACATCAACATCATATTTTATTTCAATATCCACTTCAATATCTGCAGCCTTTAAAATGCCACTAACAACAGCTGCGGTATATCCCGACAGGTATTCCGAAGAAACCAGATCGCCCCTGGACACTGAAACCGGCTCTTCTGTATCATTATTGTTACAACCAAATGCCGACAGAAAAAGAGCCACAAAAAGAACCCTGAACAGAAAATTCTTTTCAACCATACTTCCGGTACTCATTAGTTTACATTATTTGATTTTCTATAAAATGAAAATATAAAAGTCTTCTTTATAAATCCATGCATAGTCTGCTCCTGGCCAATTACTCTATTCATTATCATCAGCAAACCACTCTGCATAAGAGTTGGCAGTCTCATTAAGCTTAAGGCTATATAACCTTATCCCGTCAGGAAGTCTTTTTTTTATTCTTTCGGCAAAATCGATGAGAAAATTTTCACAGGTAGGCTGATAATCCACAACCTCAAAACGATCAAGCATCTGTGGTATCCCCCTGAACTTGTCATGAGGAGATCTGCTGCTAACGACAAAAGTATGATCAAGCCTGTCAACTATTTCCTCTTTTACTATCTTTTTTAACTGACCAAAATCCATTACCATTCCGTACTTAGGACTGTTTTTGTCTTTGTTCGGCTCACCGGAAACAGTAACTGCCAGAATATAAGAATGACCATGTATATTTTTGCACAACCCGTCGTAATCCCATAATGCATGGGCCATTTCAAACCGAAACTCTTTTGTTAATCTTATTATTGCCATAATTTACATCTCATATTTTACACCCGGCTTAGACCGCACATTTACTTACACAGGTAATAATATTTTTTAAACTGTCATGTTTAAGAAAATAATAAGTGTTTTTTCCTTCCCGTTTACTTGCAAGTACTCCTTTATCTTTTAATATGCCAAGATGATGAGAAGTTGTGGATTGTTCAATATTTAAAACACTATGTATTTCGGTTACGGTTTTTCGTTCTCCGTCCTCAAGTAACCTGATTATAGCTATCCTCATCGGGTGAGCTATTGCTTTAAGCATACTTGCTGCCTTTTCAAGCATTTCTATTTCTGATTCTGTTATACTCATAAATTGAATTATTTCTTTATTTTTATTAATGCAAATATATAAATAAGTTCAATATGTTCTAAAGAAAGCTTTTACATACCAAAGAAAATAGTGAAAGTACGGATTAATTTATAAATTTGAGCCATCATACAATATTGTAAAAGTTTACCGGGTTCAAGCAGAAGACAAATGTCAACATTAGATAAAATAAAAGCTCCCATAAGGGATGAGATGTCCGGTTTCGAGCCGTTTTTCAGGCAACAGCTTAAAACCAAAATCCCACTGTTAAGCATTATAACAAATTACATTATTCGCAGAAAAGGAAAACAGATGAGACCAATGCTTGTATTCCTTACTGCAAAACTGCACGGAAACATTAATGATTCCACATTTATGGCTGCCACCCTTATTGAGCTTTTACATTCGGCAACCTTAATACACGACGATGTTGTAGATGAAACATATCAGCGAAGAGGTATTTTTTCGATAAATGCTTTATGGAAATCCAAGATTGCTGTTCTGGTTGGTGACTTCTTTTTATCAAAAGGTTTGTTAATAGCACTGGATAACGACCAGATAGGAACTCTTAAAATCGTTTCGAACGCAGTAAAGGAGATGAGCGAAGGCGAATTGTTGCAGATTGAGAAATCACGCAAATTAGACATTACCGAGGAGGTATATTTCGATATCATAAAAAAGAAAACAGCCACACTTATTACCGCCTGTACCAAAGCAGGAGCATATTCTGTAAATGCTACTGAAGAACAGATAGAGAACATGAAAGTTTTCGGTGAAAATCTTGGCATTGCATTCCAGATACGAGACGACCTTTTTGATTACGAAAGCGGGACACTGATAGGAAAACCCACAGGCAATGACATAAAAGAAAAAAAAATGACCCTTCCGCTTATTTACGCTCTTAGGAACTCCACATCGTCGGAAAAAAGAAAAATACTTAACCTGATACGACGTCACAATAAAAATGATAAAAAAATCAAAGAAATTGTTCAGTTTGTAAAAGATAAAGGCGGTATAGAATACACTGAAAATATAATGACAGATTACAGCGATAAGGCTATCAACATTCTGAACAAATACCCCGACAGTGAAGTTAAAGAGTCATTGAAAGAACTTGTTAAATACACCATTAACAGAAAAAAATAACATTTTTCGGGAGTTTTATATACGGAATCCTGAAAAACCATTATTTTTATTTCCTGAAATTTCGGTTTCAACCAAATATAATACCACCACATAACCCCATATTAAATTGCAATAAGCAATACGGCATAAGATACTT